>NZ_DAIQNN010000077.1:0-13147 GCF_036788415.1 Rubrimonas sp.
CGCTCCCCCCGCGCGAGCCCCCAGGCGATGGCGGCGACCGAGAACAGGGCGAAGGGGGCGGCGGCGAAGGCCGAGAGGGGGGCGACGCGTTCGGCGCGGGCGGCGGCCTGTTCGGCGCGGGCGGCGATGCGGTCGGGCCAGGCGCCGGCGTAGCAGTCCGACGCGGCGACGCAGATCACGCGGGTCGGGCGGGCGCCCCCCGCGGAGAGCGACGAGAGCGGGGCGGCCGAGATCGCGGGCGACGGGGCGGCCTGCGCGTCGAGCAGCCGCCACGAGACGACGGGCGCGACCGGCGCCGGCGGCGCGGCGACGTCGAGCGGCGCATCGGATGGCGGACGCGCCGCCGAGGCGACGGAGACGCAGGCGAAGACGGCCAGGGCCGCGCAACTCGCGCGGCGCGCCGTTCCTCTCAGATTCGCAAGTCGTCGTCCCATGGCGGCAAGCATGGGATCGAATGGCCGACGTGTAAATTTCGATTAAAGGTTAACGCGCATTTTCATCGAATTGTCGCAGCCGGGGCGCGGCGGCGCCCCGGCTGCGCGCGCTCACCCCTCGAAGCGCATCCGCACCAGACGGTCGAGCGCGCGCACGCCCCAGCCTGTCGCCCCGGCGGGGGCGAGGTCGGAGGCGGATTTCAGCAGGGTGACGCCTGCGATGTCGATATGAATCCAGGGCGTCTCGTCCTTGACGAAGCGCTTGAGGAACTGCGCGGCGGTGATCGAGCCGCCGTCGCGCCCGCCGGTGTTCTTCATGTCCGCCAGCCGCGATTTGAGCTGCTTGTCGTAGGCCTCGCCGAGCGGCATCCGCCAGGCCTGCTCGGCTTCCTCGGCGCAGGCGGCGGCGAAGGCCTCGGCCAGCGGCTCGTCAGTGGCGTACCAGCCGGCGTGATGACTGCCGAGCGCGACGATGATCGCGCCGGTCAGCGTGGCGAGGTCGATCATCGCGGCGGGCTTGAAGCGCTCCTGCGTGAACCACAGCGCGTCGGCGAGCACGAGGCGGCCTTCGGCGTCGGTGTTGATCACCTCCACCGTGTCGCCCTTCATCGATTTCACGATGTCGCCGGGGCGCTGGGCGTCGCCGGAGATCATGTTCTCGACGAGGCCGACGACGCCGACGACGTTGGCCCTGGCCTTGCGCAGCGCGAGCGCGCGCATGACGCCGGAGACGACGCCGGCGCCGCCCATGTCCATCGTCATCTCCTCCATGCCCGCGGCGGGCTTGATGGAGACGCCGCCGCTGTCGAAGGTCACGCCCTTGCCGACCAGCGCCAGCGGCGCCGCGTCGGGCGCGCCGCCGTTCCAGCGCATGACCACGAGCTTCGAGGGGCTGGAGGAGGCGCGGCCCACCGCCAGCAGGCAGCGCATTCCGAGCTTCTCCATCTCCGCCTCGTCGAGGATCTCGACGTCGAGGCCGAGCTCGCCCATCGCGGCGAGGCGCGCGGCGAAATCCTCGGTGGTCAGCACGTTGGCGGGCTCGTTGACCAGATCGCGGGTGAAGAACACGCCCTCGGCGAGCGCCGCCAGCGGGCCCGAGAGCTTCGCCGCGGCTTCCGGGACCCTGGTCGCGAAGATCAGGCGGCGGGGTTTCGGCGCGGCCTCCTCGCCATTGGCGTCCTCGCCCTTGCGGGTCTTGTAGGGGTCGAAATCGTAGAGGCGCAGCGCGGCGCCGAAGGCGAGTTGCGCATCGGTCTCCGCGTCGCCGAGACCGTGGAAAGTGGCTGCGCCGGAGGCGAGCTTCGCCGCAGCCGCCGCCCCCGCCTTGCGCGCCGCCGCCGCCCCCTCGCCGACCACGGCGAGGATCAGACGGTCGGCCTTGAGCCCTGCGGGAAAGTCGAGCGCCGCCGCGGCCCCCGCCTTGCGCTTGAAGGCGGGCGCTGCGAGCAGACGCGAGAGCGCGCCGCCCGTGGCCGCGTCGGCCTCGGCGGCGGCGCCGGCGAGCGGGCCGTCGGGCGCGGCGAAGACGACGAGCGCGCCCTCGGCGGCGGCGACGGGCGCGTCCTCGGGGGCGACCCAGGAGAGTTCGGCGGGGCTGGTCATTGCGGGCTCCGGATGCGATCTTGCGCTTCAGACCTAGCCTGTCCGCCGCGGCGCGCCAAGCGCGCGCGGGCGGGCGCCGCGCCGGAGCCGCCCCTGTCGCCCTCCCTCACCCGCTATGTGCTGCGCGAGATGCTGAAACCCTTCGGCTTTTTCATTCTGGTGTTCACCGGGGTGATCTGGCTGACGCAGTCGCTGCAGGTGATCGACCAGGTGGTCGAGACCGGCCAGGGCGCCGCCGTGTTCCTCGAGTTCAGCGCGCTGCTGCTGCCCTTCGTCATGTCGATCGTGCTGCCGATCGCGGCGTTCGGGGCGACGCTCTACGCCGTCAACAAGCTGTTCTCGGAGTCCGAGATCGTCGCGATGCTCGCTTCGGGGATGAGCATGCTGGCGCTGGCGCGACCGGCGGCGATCTTCGGGGCCGGGGTGACGGCGGCGCTGTTCGCGGTGACGCTCTGGCTGACGCCGACCGCGGCGCAGACCCTGCGCGACCGGCTGCAGGAGCTGCGCGGCGACATCGCCAACGCGCTGATCTTCGAAGGGCGCTTCGTGCATCCGTCGGAGGGGCTGACGATCTATGTCCGAGACAACCTCGCCTCGGGCGAGATGCGCGGCGTGTTCGTCCATGACCGCCGCGACCCGCGCGCCGAGACGACCTACGCCGCAAGGCGCGCCGTGCTGGGGCGCGAGGAGGGCGGGCTGCGGATGGTGATGTTCGAGGGCGTCGCCCAGCGCTCGGAGACCGGCGCGGCGCTGTCGGTGCTGCGCTTCGAGACGCTGGTCTTCGACCTCGAGCAGTTCATGCGCGACGCGGCGCAGCGCACCCCCCGCCCGCGCGAGCGCAACGTGCTGGAGCTGATCGCGCCGACCGCCGAACAGCTCGGCGGATATTCGCTCGGGCGCTTCTACGCCGAAGGGCACGAGCATCTTTCCGGGCCGCTCTACGCGCTGGCGTTGCCGCTGGTGGCGGTGGCGGCGCTGCTGAGCGCGGGCTTCTCGCGGCGGGGCTATGCGGCGCGGATCTTTCTCGCGGTGGGGGTCGGCGTGGCGCTGCGGCTGACGGGGCTGGCGATGCGCTCGGCGACGGCCGCCGAGCCGTCGCTCTGGCCGACGATGTACGCGCCGCCGATCCTCGGGGCCGCGGCGGCGCTGGCGATCCTCGCGCATGGCGGGGTGCGGTGGCGAGCGCGGCGGCCGGCGGCGGCGGGGGCGGGCGCGGGGGGCGCGGCGTGAGCTGGACCTTGTCGCGCTATATCGGCGGGCGGTTCCTCGGGCTCGTCCTGTCGGCCTTCGCCGTCGTGTTCGCGCTGATCGTGATGATCAACGCGATCGAGCTGTTGCGGCGCAGCAGCGGCGCCGAGATCGGCTTCGGCGCGATCCTCGGCATGGCGGCGCTGCAGGCGCCCGCGATCGCGCTGACCGCCTCGCCTTTCGTGACGCTGCTGGCGTCGCTGGCCTGTTTCGCCCGCCTCGCGCGCAGTTCGGAGCTGGTGGTGACGCGGGCGGCGGGGGTGTCGGCCTGGGCGCTGGTCGCGGCGCCGCTCGCGCTGGCGGTCGGGCTCGGCGCGCTCAGCACCGTGGCGCTCAATCCGCTGGCCGCCTTCTCGGCCGAGCGCTTCGCGACGCTGGAGGCGCGCTGGTTCTCGGGGCGCGAGAGCCCGCTCTCGGTGTCGCGCGAAGGGCTGTGGCTGCGCGACGGCGGGCCGCAAGGCCAGGTCGTGATCCACGCACGCGCCGCCAATCCGCAGGCCACGCGGCTCGACGGCGTGACGTTCCATCTGTTCGGGCGCGAGGACGTGCTGACCGGCCGGATCGACGCCGAAAGCGCGGAACTCGGAGACGGGGCATGGGCGCTGCGGCGGGGCGTGCGGCATGTCATCGACCCCGACGCCGAAGGGCTCGACGTGGTCCGCGCGGAGCCCTTCGAGGAGATGCGCGCGCCGACCGAGCTGACCTCGGCGCAGATCCTCGACAGCTTCGCGCCGCCCGAGCAGGTGTCGGTCTGGGCGCTTCCGGCCTTCATCCGCACGCTGGAGGCGTCGGGCTTCTCGGCGCAGCGGCATCGGACGCAGTGGCACGGGCAGCTCGCGGCGCCGTTGCTGTTCGCGGCGATGGCGCTGATCGGGGCGGCGTTCTCGATGCGCCATGCGCGGCTCGGCGGGCTCGGCGGCATGGCGCTGGCGGCGGCGGTGACCGGGCTCGGCTTCTACTTCCTGTCCGATCTGGCCAAGGCGCTGGCGGCGTCGGGGGCGATCCCCGCTGTGCTGGGGGCATGGGGCCCTCCAGCCGCGGCGGCGCTCTTCGCCGCCGCGCTGGTCCTGCATCTCGAGGACGGCTGAGGCGCGCCTCAGTTCGGCAGGATCACCCGGTCGATGACATGGATCACGCCGTTGCTGGCGGCCACGTCCGCGGCGACCACGGAAGCGCCGTCGATCTTCACGCCGTCGGTCGCGTCGATGTCGACCGTCGAGCCCTGCACCGTGGTCGGCGAGAGCTTCTGGCCGAGAATGTCGGCCGACATCACCTGACCCGGCAGGACGTGATAGGTCAGCACCGCGACGAGCTGGTCCTTGTTCTCGGGCAGAAGCAGCGACTCGACCGTGCCTGCGGGGAGCGCGGCGAAGGCTTCGTCGGTCGGCGCGAAGACGGTGAAGGGGCCGTCGCCCTTCAGCGTGTCCACGAGGCCGGCGGCCTGCACGGCGGCGACGAGCGTGGTGAAGGAGCCCGCGCCGATCGCGGTGTCGACGATGTCCTGCTCGGCGGCGAAAGCGGCGGTGGCGCTCATGGCGAGGCCGGCGAGGCCTGCGGCGGCGGTCTTCAGCATGGTCGGTCTCTCCTGATCTGCGCCGCGCCCCTGCGACGCGGCTGACCCGCAGATAAGCCGCTGAGCGCGGGCTCAACCGGAAGACCGGAGACAGAGCGTTCGCGCGCGGGCGGTTGAAGCGGCGCCCGCGCGCGCTAGGACAACCGTTTGAAATGTGGCGAAAAACAGGCGATTTCCGGGCGCAGGCCGCGACCGGGCGCTCGCGTCGGCGGGGGATGACCCGGGCGTCGCGCGCCGCTATCGTCCGCGGCGGCGCGCACGCGCCCGGCAGACCGGCGAGACGACAGACCGGCAGACACGCAGCGAGGAGTTCTCCCCCATGACCATCACCGTCGGCGCGGCGCTTCCCGCCGCCACATTCAAGACCAAGGACGCGGACGGCCTGCGCGACGTGCCCTCCTCGGAGGTGTTCGGCGCCGGCGACGTCGCGCTGTTCGCCGTGCCCGGCGCCTACACGCCGACCTGCCACCTCAAGCACATGCCCTCCTTCGTGAACAACGTCGCGGCGCTGAAGGCGAAAGGCGTCGCGCGCATCGTCTGCGTGTCGGTCAACGACCCGTTCGTCATGGAGGCCTGGGGCGAGGCGACCGGGGCGAGCGCCGCCGGGGTGACGATGCTCGCCGACCCCGACGCCGCCTTCACCAAGGCGCTGGGGCTCGATTTCGACGGGTCGGGCGCGGGGCTCGGCGTGCGCTCCAAGCGCTATTCGATGCTGGTGCACGACGGGGCGGTGCAGGTTCTCAACGTCGAGGCGAGCCCCGGCGAGGCGACCTGCTCGACCGGCGACGCGCTGCTCGACCAGATCTGAGGCGCGGTCAGGGGACGGAAATCAGCGCGACAGGATCAGGGCGGCGCTGCGCGCGGCGCCGTCCAGATCGACCGACGAGGCGGGGCCGCGCCCGCGCGCGACGGCGCGGGCGGCGGCGGCGCGCAGCGCCTCGGGCGACAGGCGCGCCGCGTCGAGCCGCTCGAATTGCGGCAGTCCGGCGAAGGCGTCGGCCCGGAGGGTCTGTTCGCGCTCGCCGGCCTCTGCAAAGGGCGCGATCACGGCGGGCGTCCGGCTTTGCAGCAGATCGACGGCGGTGTTGTAGCCGAACAGGCTGACCGAGGCCGCCGCAGCGCCCAGCCGCGCGCGGTAATCGGGCCCGGCGCGCTCGACGACGACGGGCGCGCCGGCGGCGCGCCGGCGCAAGGCGGCGATCCGCGCCTCGGCGTCGGCGCCGCCGACGCGCAGCCGCCACATGCGGGCGTCGCCGCGCGCGGCTTCGACCGCGCAGGCGAGCAGGTCCGCGCCGAGGGCGCCGCCGCCTTCGGCGACGAGGATTTCGTCCGGATCGCCTTCGGGCGGCGGGAGCGGCTCGGCGACATAGCCGGTGTGGAGCGTCAGATCGGCGACCGATTCGGCCTGCGTCCAGGCGCGCGACAAGGGCGCGCGCGCCGCGTCGCCATGAACGAGCGCGGCGCGATACCAGCGGCGCAGGCGCTCCTCGGTCTCGGCGTAGCGGGCGGGCTTGCGCGGCGGTTCGGGCAGGTCGCGGACGGAGCAGAAGGCGGGCGCGTCGGCGCGCCGCAGCGCCGCCTCGAACTCGGCCGCGAGGATGCGGCGGCCGAAGGGGAACAGCTCGGTGACCAGCGCGTCGGGGCGGAACTCGCCGATGAGCCCCGCGAGCATGTCGGCGCGGCGGGCCATGAGGGCGCCGTCGGCTGGGCGGCCCTCGGCGTCGCGGAGCGTGGCGTAGTCGTGGCCCTCCACGCGCAGCGGCGGAAGCTGCGCCAGCGCGACCGGGCCGGGGTCGAGATGGGGCAAGGGCCTGCCGCCGCTGATCACGAGCGGTTCGGCGCCGGCTGCGGCCAGCGCGCGCGCAAGCGTCAGGGTCCGGGCGAGATGGCCCGACCCGCTGAGATGGCAGACGAGCAGCGCGACGCGGGTCATCGCGGGATCAGGCGGATCGGGGGGTCGGGCGCGACCGGCGCGCCGCCTGCGTCGAGACGCAGCGGGTGGAGGCGGGCGCGCTTGATCGCGAAGGGCTCGGGGCGGTCGTAGTCCCAGCCCCAGGCGACGGCGAGGATCGCGCGCATCAGGCCGCGATGGGCGACGAGAACCGTCGCGCGCCCGGCGCGGGCGATCTCGGCCAGCAGCGGCGCGACGCGGGCGAAGGCCGCGCGGGGGCTCTCGCCGCCCGGCGGCCCGCCATCCCACCCCCATTCGGAGACCGGGCGGAAGCCCGAGGCGGGGTCGGCGAGCAGATCGGCGCCGCGCCGGCCCTCCCACGCCCCCATGTCGAGTTCGACGAGGCGGGGATCGACGCGGTTCGGGGCGTCGGGCCAGAGGGCGCGGGCGGTGTCGGCGGCGCGCGAGAGCGGGCTGGCGACGATCTCCGCCGCGTCCCAGGGCGGCGGCGGGCGGAACCTCCGCAAGGCGTCGCGCGCCGCGTCGGTCAGCGGTCGATCCACGCGGCCCTGCAACCGGCCCTCCTCGTTCCAGTCGGTCGGGAAATGGCGCAGGAGCGCGATCGCGGCGCCGTGCATTGACGCTCAGGCTTCGGCGGCGGCGCAGCGCGGGCAAAGGCCCTCGACCTCGACCACCATGCGCTCGACGGCGAAGCCGATCTGCGCGGCCTCCGCCCCCAGCGCGGCCCGCAGCCGGTCCGCGTCGGCTTCGGCGACGGCCTTGCACCCGCGGCAGATCAGGAAGGCCGCGTCATGCGCGTCGTCGGGATGGGCGCAGGCGATGTAGGCGTTGAGCTTCTCGACCCGATGCGCGAGCCCCGCCCCCACGAGGAACTCGAGCGCGCGATAGGCGACCGGCGGCTGGCCGCCGAGCCCTTCGGCGCGCAGCCGGTCGAGCAGTTCGTAAGCCCCCATCGCCCGGTGATCCTCGAGCAGGATCTCCAGGGCCCGCGCCCGCACCGGCGTCAGCCGCAGCTTGCGCTCGGCGCAGAGCGCGCGCGCGGAGGCCATCGCCGTCTCGCGGCAGGCGGCGTGGTCATGGCGCCCGAAGACGGCGGGAGAGGCGGCGACAAGGCTCATGTATGTTATCCTGTAACGTCGGACTTGCCGCAAGCGACGCTGTCACATTATAACAGGGGGACGGCGAAGGACAGTCCGCCCGCCGCCCCGTTTCCACTCTGGGAGAGACCGAAGATGAGATCATCGTCGCAGCGCCTGCGCGGGGCCGCCTTTTGCGCCCTGTTCGCAGCGGGCGCGCTGGCGGCCGGCCCCACGCCGGCGGAACCGCCCCGCGTGCTCGCAGACATTCCCCCTGTCCACGCGCTGGCCTCGCAGGTGATGGCGGGGGTCGGCGCGCCGGCGCTGATCGTGCCGCCCGGCGCCTCGCCGCACGGCTATGCGCTGCGCCCGTCCGAGGCGGGCGCGCTCGAACAGGCCGACATCGTGTTCTGGGTCGGCGAGGCGCTGTCGCCCTGGCTGCATGACGCCATCGAGGCGCTCGCCGCCGACGCCGTGTCGGTCGAACTCGCCGAAGCGCAGGGGGTGGCGCGGCTGCCCTATCGCATGGGCGCGACCTTCGAGAAGCACGTCCACGACGAAGCGGAGGAACATGGTCACGATCACGACCACGCGCATGAGGCCGACGCGAAGGCCGACGCGCACGACCATGACCACGACCACGACCACGATCACGATCGCGATCACGACCATGACGACCACGTCTTCGACAGCCATCTCTGGCTCGACCCCGAAAACGCGAAAGCGTGGCTGACCGCGATGGCGACGGCGCTCTCCCAAGCCGACCCCGAGAACGCCGCGCGCTATTTCGCCAACGCCGCCGCCGCGCAGGCCGGGCTCGACGCGCTCATGGCCGAGATCGCCGAGACGGTGGCGCCCGCGCGCGACAAGGGCTTCATCGTGTTCCACGACGCCTATCAGTATTTCGAGCGGCGCTTCGGCCTGTCGGCCTCGGGCTCGATCGTGGTGGGCGACGGGGCGCAGCCGAGCGCGGCGCGTCTGGCGGAGATCCGCGGCAAGATCGGCGAGCTCGGCGCGACCTGCGTGTTCTCCGAGCCGCAGTTTCCGCCGCGGGTGATCGATGCGGTGGTTGAGGGGACGCAGGCGCGCAAGGGCGCGCTCGACCCGCTGGGCGCGTCGCTCGAGCCGGGGCCGGACCTCTACGCCGGGCTGCTGCGCGGCATGGCGCGCGACCTGACCGAGTGCCTCGCCGACTGAGGCGCTATTCCGCCGCGAGCGCCGCGCTGGAGAACTGGAGCCGGGCGAGGCGGGCGTAGAGCCCGCCTTGCGCCACCAGCGCGTCATGCGGGCCTTCGGCGACGATGCGGCCTTCGTCGAGCACGATGATGCGGTCGGCCTTCTTCACCGTGGCGAGGCGGTGCGCGATCACGATGGTGGTGCGGCTGCGCGCGAGATGCTCGACCGCCTCCTGCACGGCGCGCTCGCTTTCGGCGTCCAGCGCCGAAGTCGCCTCGTCGAGCAGCAGCACGGGCGCGTCGCGCAGGATCGCGCGGGCGATGGCGATGCGCTGCTTCTGCCCGCCCGACAGCATCACGCCGCGCTCTCCCACCTGCGTGTCGTAGCCCTGCGGCAGCTTCGCGAGGAAGCGATGCGCGGCGGCGGCCTTCGCGGCGGCCTCGATCTCGGCGTCGCTCGCGTTCGGCTTTCCGAAGCGGATGTTCTCGCGCGCCGTGTCGGCGAAGATCGCGGGCTCCTGCGGCACGAGCGCATAGCGGCTGCGCAGGCGCTCGGGGTCCATCGCGTCGAGCGCGACGCCGTCGAGCGTCACATGGCCGGAACTCGGGTCGTAGAAGCGCAGGAGCAGCTGGAAGATGGTCGATTTTCCGGCGCCGGAGGGGCCGACCAGCGCCACCGTCTCGCCCGGCTTGACCTCGAAGCTGACGTCGTCGAGCGCCAGCGTCTCGGGGCGGGCGGGGTAGCGGAAGCTCACATGCTCGAAACGCACCCGGCCCTCGGCGGGCTCCGCGGGCGGAATGGGGTTGGCGGGCCGGGCGATGGGGTCCTCGGCCTGCATCAACTCGATGAGGCGCTCGGTGGCGCCGGCGGCGCGCATCAGCTCGCCCCAGACTTCCGACAGCGCGCCGACGGCGCCCGCCACGAAGATCGCGTAGAAGATGAACTGGCCGAGCTGGCCGGGCGACATGCGGTCGGCCATCACGTCGCGCGCGCCGATCCACATCACGCCGACGACTGCGGTGAACACGATGAAGATGACGATGGCGGTCAGCGCGGTGCGCGCCTCGATGCGCCGGCGCGCGGCGTCGAAGGCCTGTTCGACGAAGCCGCCGAAGCGCGCGCGCGAGCGGGCCTCGTGCGTGTAGGCCTGCACGGTGGTCGCCGCGACCAGCGTCTCGGCGGCGCAGGCGGAGGCGTCGGCGACGCGGTCCTGGCTCTCGCGCGAGAGGCGGCGCACGCGCCGGCCCAAAAGCAGGATCGGGAACACGATGATCGGCACGGCGATCAGCACCATGCCGCTCAGCTTGGGCGACGTGACGATCAGCATCGCCATCCCGCCCAGCAGGATCAGCACGTTGCGCAGCGCGATCGAGGCCGATGAGCCGACGACGCTCTGGATCACGGTGGCGTCGGTGGTCAGGCGCGAGAGCACTTCGCCGGTCTGGAGCTTTTCGTAGAAGGCGGGGCTCATGCCGATGACGCGGTCGTAGACGGCGCTGCGCACATCCGCGATCACCCGCTCGCCGAGCCGCGTGACGAGGTAGAAGCGCAGCGCGGTGGCCATCGCGAGCAGGCCGGCCACCGCGATCATCGCGAGGAAATACTGGTCGATCTTGTCGGCCTTGTCGGCGTCGAAGCCGAGGTCGATCACCCGGCGCAGCGCGAGCGGCAGCACCAGCGTGAACATAGCGGCGAGCAGCAGCGCCGTCAGCGCGGCGGCGATCAGGCGCTTGTAGGGGCGCAGGAACGGCCAGAGCGCGGCGAGCGGCTTCAGCGAGCGCCCCTTGTCGCGCTTGCTCGCCTCGTCGTTCACGTCGCCAACCGCCCTGCGCGCCAAACCGCTCTCCGATCGTCCCCGAGGAAAACCCAACCGCTGCGTGAATATCAGCCGGTCGGGCGGCGCGGCAACTGCGGGGGGCGCCCGGCGCGGTGGGCTTGTCGTCGCATCGGGCCGGACGCTCGGAGGCGCGTCAGCGCCGCGGCAGGGTCACGGTCGCGGTCAGCCCTTCGCCGGGCGCGCTGCGCAGGCCGAGCGCGCCGCCCCGCGCCTCGGCCAGCGCGCGCACCGAGGCGAGGCCGAGCCCGTGGCCCCGGGCCCCGCGCCGCCCGCGCTGGTCGCCGCGCGCGAGCGGCGCGCCGAGCCGGGTCAGCGCGTCCTCGGCGACGCCCGGCCCGTCGTCGCGGACTTCGAGCGACAGCCGGTCGGCCTCCGCCGTCAGCCGAACCTCGACGGTCTGCGCGGCGTAGCGCAGCGCGTTGTCGGCGAGGTTGAGCGCGATGCGCCGCAGCGTCTGCGCCGGGATCCGCGCGGTCAGCGGATCGGGCTCGACCGAGATGCGCAGCGCGACGCCGAAGCGCGCGGCGTCGGGCGCGAGCGCGTCGAGGCCCTCGCGCAGGGCGGCGCCTGCGTCGATCTCGGGCGCGTCGGCATCGCGGGGCGGGCCGTCGCGCGTCGCTTCCTCCTCCGCGACGCGCTGGGCGAGCAACTCCTCGACGAGCCCGAGGCATTGGCGCGCGCAGGCGGCGATCGAGCCGGCGTAGTCGTGCAAGGTGGCGGCGTCGTCCGGGGCCACCCGCCCCGATTCGATCATTTCCGCGAAGCCCAGCACGCCGCCGAGCGGGCCCCGCAGGTCGTGGCTCAGGCGGGCGACGAAGGCGGTGCGCGCGATCTCGGCGGCGCGCGCGCGGGCGAGCGCCGCAGCGAGCGCCCGTTCGCGGGCGTGGGCGGCCATCGCGTAGCGCAACGTGCGCTCGACCGTCACCGCCGAGCGCTCGGACTTGTCGAGGAAATCGAGAAAGCCGGCTTGCGCCGCCTCGTCCTCGAGCGCGGCGTCGCCGGCGGAGGTCATCAGCACCAGCGGCGAGGCCGCCGCAGCGCCGCCGAGCGCGCGCGCAAGCTGGAAGGCGTCGCCCTCGTCGAGACGCCGGTCGATCAGCGCGATGTCGAAGCGGCGCGCGGACAGCGCGTCGCGCGCGGCGCGGTAGCTTGCGACGGCGAACACGTCGACCCGGTAATGCGGCAGCTTGCGCAGGAGATCGCGGATCAGCGCGCGATCTTCGGCGCTGTCGTCGACCACCGCGACCGAGAGGTCGCGCGGCGCGGCGCGCGCCTGCCGACCCGGAGGGCCGGCGCGCCCGTCCTGAACGCTCCGCATCTGGGCCGCTCCCGGAAACAGCTGATCGAAAAACTCCCGCCTCGATAATCCTGCGCGCGACGCGCGCCCGCAAGGGCGCACGCGCCGAGTTCCGCTGTTTTCCGCCGACAGACCGGGCCGCAGAAGGTTACGCCCTCCTGAGACGCGCGTTGGGCGGCCCATGACGACGCCACGGACCATGCGCGAGATCGCGGCGCCGCTCGCCCCGGGACGCCGATTTCCAGCCTGCGCCGCGGGCCGTCCTTCGCCTCAGTTGGGCTGCGGCGCGAGCCCGCCGTCGTCGCCGCGCGGCTTGCCGACCTTGGGGATCGAGGCGAGGCGCGGCTTGACCGGCGTCGCGCCCGGCGGCGGCGCGCCGCCATCGGCGCTGCGGTCGAGCTTCTCGCCGGCCAGAACCTTGCGGATCTCGTCGCCGGTGAGGGTCTCGTACTCCAGGAGCCCCTGCGCCAGCCGCTCCAGATCGTCGCGCTTCTCGGTGAGTACCCGCTTCGCGGTCTCGTAGCCCTCGTCGACCAACCGGCGCACTTCCTGATCGATGATCTCCTGCGTGTCCTGCGAGACGTTGCTGGCGCCCTGCTGCATGCCGAGGAAGCTCTCGCGTTCGTTCGCGTAGTCGATGGCGCCGAGCTTGTCGGACATGCCGAACTGCGTGACCATGGCTCGGGCGATCCGCGTCACCTGCTGGATGTCGGAAGCGGCGCCGTTGGTCACCTGCTCCTCGCCGAACACCAGCTCCTCTGCGACGCGCCCGCCCATCGCCATGGCGATCTTGGAGGTGAGCATCTGGCGGGTCTGGCTGAGATGGTCGCGCTCGGGCAGCGACAGCACGAGGCCGAGCGCGCGGCCGCGCGGGATGATCGTCGCCTTGTGGATCGGGTCGTGCGCGGGGACGTTGAGGCCGACCACGGCATGGCCCGCCTCGTGATAGGCGGTCAGCGACTTCTCCTTCTCGGTCATGATCATCGAGCGCC
>NZ_DAIQNN010000078.1:0-12960 GCF_036788415.1 Rubrimonas sp.
CCCTACGGCGTCGCCATCGCCGCGGCCGGGGTGGCGACCCTGCCGCAGTCGCCCCTGCTGAGCGGCGGATGAGCCGCTCCGCGTCACCGGAGAGCTGAGCCATGCTGCGCATCCTGTTCCTCGTCGTCGCACTGGTCGGCGCCGGCGGCGCCGCTTGGTTCGCCGCGGGGCTTTTCGTAGAGAAGCCCGAGACGATCGTGATCGTCGAGGCGCCGCCGCCTCCGCCCCCGCCGCCGCAGGTGCTCGTCGTGGCCGAGGAAGTGAACATGGGCCAGACCCTCAAAGAGGAGCAGCTGGTCTGGCGCGAGTGGCCGCAAGCGCAGATCGCCCCGGAATTCATTCAACGGGCCGTCCGCCCGGACGCTATCGCCGAACTGACGGGCGCCGTGGCGCGCGCGCGATTCGTCGCGGGCGAGCCTGTGTTGCCGGCGAAACTCGCGGACGGCTCGTCGGGTCTGCTCGCCGCGGTGCTCCGCCCCGGAGAGCGCGCCCTCGCCGTGCGCATCTCCGCCGAGAACACCGCAGGCGGTTTCGTCCTGCCCGGCGACCGCGTGGACGTGCTGCTCACGCGCCTGATCCAGACGGCGGACGGGCGCGACGTCACCTCCAGCACGGCGATCCTGCGCAATGTCGAAGTGCTCGCCATCGACCAGCGCGCCTTCGAGACCGAGACCGACGCCGTTCTCGGCAAGACCGCGACGCTGCGGCTGAGCGCGACGCAGGCCGAGCAGCTCGCCGCTGCGGAGTCGAGCGGAAAACTGTCGCTCGCGCTGCGCGCCGCCGCCGATCACGGCCTCGTGGAGCTGGAGGCGGAGCCGGCTCCGGCCGCGCCGGTCGAGTCCGACCCTGTCGCCGAGGCGCCGCCCGCGCCCCCGCCGCCTGAAGAGGCGCCGGCCATCGTGGTGCGCCGCGCCGGCGTCGCCGAAACCGTGAGCATGCCATGACCGCAGCGATCCCGCAGCCGACGCACGACCCGGAAGCCGACGTCCCGACTTCGGTCGAAGCCGCCATCTCACCGGGGCCGAAAGCGGCGGTCGCAGCGGCGGAAACCGCCCCGTCGCCGACTGTCGCGCCTCCGCCCGCCCCCCCGGTCCCGCCCTCGCGGACGCCGGCACCCCGCGCCGCCGCCGCGCCGGTCGATCCGGGGACCGACGCCTCGCTGCGCGCGATGGATGCGACGATCGCGGCGCGCCCCACGGCGATGCTGCCGCACATCTCGATCCATTGTTTCCCCGCGAGCGAGGCCAGCCGGACCCCGTTCGACGCTTTCGCAGCGGATCGCAGGCTCGCCCGCGCGACCGTCGAGATCGTCCCTGGCGGGCTGTCGGCGGCGGCGCGCCGCTATGCCCAGGAGCCCACCGCGAATCTCGTGATCGTGGAGTCCCCTGACACGGCCGAGGCGCTGCTGTTCGAACTCGACCGCTTCGCGGAAGTCTGCGACGAGGGCGCGCAGGTCGTGGTGGTCGGCGCGATCAACGACATCGCGCTTTATCGCGCGCTCAAGGGGCGCGGCGTGGCCGACTACATGCTGGCGCCGGCGCGCCCGCTCGCGCTGGTCGACGTCGCCTCGCGTCTCTTCAATCCCGACGACGCTCCGGCGCGGATCGGGCGCGTGATCGCCTTCATCGGCGCCAAGGGCGGCGTCGGCTCGTCGGTGATCGCCCAGAACGTCGCCTGGCGCCTGTCGGAGACCTCCGGCGCCGACGTGCTGCTGCTCGACATGGATTTCGCCTTCGGGGCCTCCGCGATCAGCTGCAATGTCGACGCGCAGCGCGGCATGGGCGACGCGATGCGCGAAGTCGAGCGCCTCGACGGCGCATTGCTGGAGCGCCTGTTGACGCGGCGCGGCAAGCATCTGTGCCTGCTCGCCGCCCCCGCCTCGCTCGACTACGATCAGGAGCCGCACCCCGCCGACATCGAAAGGCTGATCGAGGTCGCCCGCCGCGCGATGCCGATCGTGGTGCTCGACCTTCCGCATCACTGGAACCACTGGGTGCGCGCGGCGCTTCTCCAGGCGGATGCCGTGGCGGTGGTGACGTCGGCCGGGCTCGCCGCGATGCGCAACGCCTCGCTGCTGGTCGAACAGCTGCGCACGCTGCGCCCGAACGACGCGGAACCGCGCGTCGTGCTCAACCAGTTCGGCGCCCAGAGGCGCAACGAACTTGACCTCAAGGACGTGAAGGCGACGCTCAACCTGACGCCGGGCTTCAGTTTCGACTTCGATCCCAAGCTGTTCGGCGCCGCCGACGCGAAGGGCGCGATGATCGTCGAGACGCCCGGCGGGCGGAAGCTCGGCCCGACCTTCGACGCGCTGGCGGCCGATCTGACCGGGCGGACCAAGGCCCCGACCAAGTCCGGCTGGAGCCTGCAATCACTGTTCTCTCGGAAAGGCTGAGGGGCGGCGCCGACATCGCTCGGCGACGCGTCACTCCATCGCGCCGAGGGCGCTGCGGCGCGGACGCGCGAAGGCGGTCTCGCGCACCTGTTGCGATGCGGCGAAGCCGAGCAGCCACGCCTCGTAATCGTAGAAGACCTCGGCCACTACGACCGCCTCTCCACCCGGTATGGCCAGATCGGCGGGCACGTCGGCCTCGCCTCCGGGCGCGCCGACGGCGCTGGCGACGGTGAGCCCGCCGCCGGTCCGCTGCCATGCGACAGTCGCAGGATCGCCCGCAGCGGGAATGACCACGCCGGTCACGACCACGGCGAAGCGCCCGCCCGCCTCGAAGGGCCGAAGCATCACCGGCATCGCCGAGAACAGGCTGTCGAGCTCCGTCGCCCGCACCACTTCGGCCCGCGCGATGACTTCGGACACGTTGCTCGCGATGTTGACGATCTTCAGCCGCAGATAGATGTAGCGCCCGACCTCGGTCAGCCCGAGAAGCATCGTGATCAGCACCGGGGCGAGCAGCGCGAATTCGACGGCCGACACGCCGTCGCGCCGGCGCAGGAAGCGCAGCGCGCCCCCCCGACATGGCGTCGCCCGCCGCGCGGATGTGCGGTTGCGGGTCATGTCACCAGGGCTCGTTGCGCACCGGCGCGGCGGACCGGATCACGAAGGGCCCTAACGCTTCGTTGAGAAACGGCGTGATGGAGCGATACTCTGCCGAGACGCGATAGACGACGATGGCGTCGGCGCCCCCGGCGCCGGGGATGCCCGGGTCGCCGTCCCAGACGCCGTTTCCGTTGACGTCGTCGAAGGTTTCGCCCGAGCCGAGTTCGCCGTCGCCGTCCAGATCGAACAGCCATTCCGCCGTCGCCGCTGCGTCGAAGTTGTCATAGACCATCGTCTGGATGTTCAGACTGCGGTCGTTCAGCAGCCCGAGCGTCTGGTCGTGCACGATCTGCCGGATCCGCTCGTCGCGCGTTGCGTCGAGCGGAACGGCGCCGGTGGCGCCGAAGCGCGCCGCGTTCAGAGTGGCGCTCTCGAGAGAGAGTGTCAGGAACAGGAGCATCCCGAAATCGAACACGCCGATCAGAAGAATGAAGAAGGCGGGTCCGACCAGCGCGAATTCGATCGCGGACGTCGCCCGACCGTCGCGCAGATAGCGCCTGGCCGTCATTGCACGATCCTGAGATTGCTCAGGCGCTGGCCGATGCTGCGGAACGCCGTGCTCAGGTTGGCGGCGTCAGGGGCGTGAAAATAGCCGGAGGGTTCGGTGGCGCAGTCGCGATAGAGCGTCTGCGTGGCGGCGTTGGGCGATCCGCCGAAGGTGATCGTGTAGATCAGGACGCCTTCATCCTTCATGGCTTCGCACATACGCGCGAGCCGGCTGTCGAGTTCGGTGTTGCCGGCGGCTATCGACGTGTAGCCGAGGTCGTTCAGACGCCCATAGGCGGTGTAGTCTGATCCGTCGGGGCCGGTGGGGGGGTGGTCGTAGAAGACGTTGTCGCCGTCGGTCAGCAGCACGACGGCCTTGTCCATCAGCGGCGTGAAATAGTCGAAGGGCATTTCGGCGGGGGTCGGTCCGCCCCACAGGTCTCGCCAGCGCGGCGAGATCGTCCGCCAGCCCCAGACCATGCCGAGATTGCTGGTCGTGCCGCCGCGGTGCCAGGGCAGCATCTCCGCGATCGCGGCGGTGACGGTCGCCTTCTGGTTGGTCAGAGAGGTGATCGCCGGCCCGCAGCCGAGATTGGGACCTGTCCCGTTGTTCTGGGCGCCATTGCTGTCGTCGATGCTGTCGGGGTCGGCGGGGTCCCAGATGTTGTCGGTGTCGGGCGCGTAGAAGAAGCTGTCGAACGGATCGTCGGCGGGCGGGTCGTCGCGTTCGTCGCCACCCATCGAGCGCGCCTCCACGCAGCCTTTCCAACTCGTCGGCTCGAAGCCCGACGGCGTTGTGCGCGCCCGGTCGCCGAGGGCGAGCCATCCCGTGCGTCCGCCGCCGATGTTGACCGTCGCGGTGTAGGGCACGACGCTGATCCATAGCAGCGGCAACTCGTCCGCATCGCCGAACAGGATGTTGACGAGGTCGGTGGCCGCCGTGCGCATGGCGCCGATCTTGCCGCTCGACCGCATGGATCCGGTGTTGTCCATAACCAGCGCCAGTTCGAGGCCCCGGTTCATCCGCTCGACCATGGCGGAATCGGCGACCTGAACGGTGTCGCGACCGAAAAGCTGCATGATGACGGTCGGAACGCTCACATCCGCCTCGACCGTGATGAAGTCGTTCGAGTCGTCCACCCCGTAGCGAAAATCGGTGACTTTCGCTCCGAGATAGCCGGGCGGGAAGTTGGCGTCGAAGAACCGGCGCGCGTCCGCCGCCGCGCGCTCCTCGAGCACCACGCGCGCGGCGGCGAGACCCGCCGCGTCCAGCGCCTTGGCCATCCGGTTCTGCACGAGATAGGCCCGCCCAGCATCCACCGCGAGACCGATCGAGGCCATCAACGGCAGCGCGGCGAGGCCGAAGAGCAGCGCGACGTTGCCGCGCCGATGCGACAGAAATCTCGCGCCCGCCTTGCGGGCTGCGCAGGTCGTGGAGTTGGGGCCGAAGAGTTTCATGTCGAAAGCCACCTCTCAGGGTCGGCATGCGACAGTCTGCGCAGCAGACGCTTCAGAACACTTAACAAGCAGGGACGCGCCTGCGCGCCGCGCGGCTCATTGCATTCCCATCAGCTTGATCGCCGCCGGCATCAGGATCACGACGAACAGCACGGGGAGGAAGAAGAAGATCATCGGCACAGTCAGCTTTGGCGGCAATGCGGCGGCCTTTTTCTCCGCCTCGGTCAGCCGCGCCTCCCGCTGCTCCGCCGAGATCACGCGCAGCGAGGCTGAGAGGCTGGTGCCGTATTTCTCGCTCTGCATCAGGCTCGAGACGACCGAGCGCACGCTGTGCAGCGCCGTTCGGTCGCCGAGGTTGCGAAACGCCTGCCCGCGATCCTGCAGATAGGAGAGTTCGGCGACGGTGAGGTTGAGCTCCTCGGACAGGTCGGCGCATTGTCCGGCCATCTCGTCGGACACGCGTGCGAGGGCCGTCTCGATGGTCATGCCGGACTCGACGCAAATCAGCATCAGGTCGAGCGCGTCGGGCCAGGATTTCAGGATCTCGACGCGCCGCTTGTTCAACTGGTTGTGGACGTAGATGCGGGGAAGGAAATGCGCGGAGGCGGCTCCCCCCACGAGCACGGCGACCTGCGTGATCGCGGGCGGGGGTTCGGGGATGAGGACATATAGATACGCCGCCGAGCCCGCCAGCGCCAGCAGCGGCAGGACGACCTGCATCGAGACGTAGATGGCGACGGCGCCGGGTTTCTGGAAGCCCGCCCGCCGCAGCATGCGCGCGGTCTCGGCGAATTGCGCGCGGTCGTCGCCGTCGGGCCGGCCCCGCATGCGGCTCACGATGCCGAGCAGCATCTTCTGCGGCGCCTGCCGCAGAGTCGCCGCCGTCTCCTCGATCAGCCGGGCGCGTTCGCGCGAGCGGATGCGCTCGCGCTCGGCCCGGATCAGCTTCAGCCGCTCGGCCTTGCTGTCGCGTCCGAGATAGGGCCAGAGCACGACAGCCAGCGCGAGGACCACCGCGACGGCCGCGAGCAGCGACAGGAGGGCGGCGCGGTCGTCGGCGGTGAGGAAGATGAAATTCTGCATGGCGCCGCTCAGACCTCGAAGTTGATCATGCCACGCATCACGAAGACGCCGATCGACATCCAGACGCCACCTGCGGCCAGCGCGATGTTTCCGATCTGGGTGGTGAACAGAAGCGTCACGTAATCAGGTGTCGTCAAATAAAGCAAACCTGCAACGACGACAGGCAGGGAGCCGATGATGGCGGCGGAAGCCGTCGCTTCGGTGCTGATCGCTTTGATCTTCGCCTTCATCTTTCTACGGTCGCGGAGCACGCGGGAGAGATTGCCGATCGCTTCCGACAGATTGCCGCCGCTGCGGTTCTGGATGTTGAGGATGATCCCCAGCAGGCGCACTTCGAGCAGGGGGGCGCGGTCGAAAAGCCGCTCGCCCGCCTCGTTGATGGTCAGCCCGACGCCCATGTCGTCCACCAGCTGACGGAACTCGCTGCGGACCGGCTCGCGCCCTTCGGTCGCGATGATCCGCAGGCAGTCTCCCAGCGGCAACCCCGAGCGCACGCCGCGGACGATGACGTCCAGCGCGTCGGGCAGTTCCGCGAGAAAGACGCGCATCCGCTTGGAGCGCTGCTGGTTGACGAACAGATGCGGACCGAGCAGCCCCGCCGCGAAGGCGAAAGCGAGAGCGAGGGCGGGGGAGAGGCCGGCGAGCCCGACGCCGCCGACGAAGGCGGCGATCGCCGTCGCGACGCAGACGACGACATAGACCGGTTTCGACCAGCCGAGCCCCGACTGGCGCAGCCGCACCGCCAGGCTCACGCGACTGGTCTTCTGCGAGCGGGCGCGCTGCTTCTCGGCCATCTCGCGCAGAGTGGTCTCGATCTGCTTGCGTCGGTTGCGGTCGCCGCGCTCGCCGCGGCGAAGCTCGCCGCCGCCGCCCGGCGCAGCTCCAAGCGCGAGCTGGATGCGCCGGCGCGCCGCCTGCCGCGCGCTGACTTCCAGATAGATCGCAGCTCCGATCGCCATCAGCAGCAGCATCGCGGCCGCCGCTGCAATCGGCGCGAGCGGCGCTTCGACCCCGCCGACGTCGATGGTTCCCCCGAGCATCAGATCTCGACCTCGGAGGCGTCGAGCGCGGCGGCGAGATTGGCCTCCTCGCCGTAATAGCGGGCGCGCTCCCAGAACCGCGGGCGCCCGATGCCGGTCGAACGATGCCGCCCGATGATCCGCCCCGCCGCGTCCTCGCCGGTGATCTCGTAGACGAAGATGTCCTGCGTTATCGGCACGTCGCCCTCGAGGCCGACCACTTCGGTCACATGGGTGATCCGGCGCGAGCCGTCGCGCAGGCGCGCGGCCTGCACGATGACGTCGATGGAGCCGACCATCATCTGGCGCACGGTGATGGCGGGCAGGCCGAGCCCGCCCATCGTGATCATCGCTTCCATGCGCCCCAGCGCCTCGCGCGGGCTGTTGGCGTGCAGGGTTCCCATCGAGCCGTCATGGCCGGTGTTCATCGCCTGCAGCAGGTCGAAGGCTTCGGGGCCGCGCACCTCGCCGACGATGATGCGGTCGGGCCGCATGCGCAGGCAGTTCTTCACGAGGTCGCGCATGGTGACCGCGCCCTCGCCCTCGAGATTGGGCGGGCGCGATTCGAGCCGCACGACATGGGGCTGCTGCAGCTGGAGCTCGGCGCTGTCCTCGCAGGTGACGATGCGCTGGTCGTTGTCGCAATGGGCGGAGATGCAGTTGAGCAGCGTCGTCTTGCCCGATCCGGTGCCGCCCGAGACGATCACGTTGCAGCGCACCCGGCCGATGATGCGCAATATCTCTGCGCCTTCGGGCGTGATCGAGCCGAAGCGGACCAGCTGCTCCAGCGTCAGCCGGTCCTTCTTGAACTTACGGATGGTGAGCGCGGCGCCGTCGATGGACAGGGGCGGGGCGATCACGTTGACGCGGCTGCCGTCGAGCAGGCGGGCGTCGCAGATCGGGCTCGACTCGTCGACGCGGCGGCCGACCTGGCTGACGATCCGCTGGCAGACATTGAGCAATTGCTGGTTGTCGCGGAAGCGCAGGGCGGTCTTCTCGACCTTGCCGTTCACCTCGATGAAGATGTTCTTCGTGCCGTTGACCATGATGTCGGCGATGTCGTCGCGCGCAAGGAGCGGCTCAAGCGGGCCGTAGCCGAGAATGTCGTTGCACAGATCGTCGATCACGACGTTCTGCTCGGTCGTCGAGAGCGCGACCTTCTTCGCGGAGATGATGCCGGAAGCGAGGTCGCGGATCTCCTCCCGCGCGAGGTCGGCGGCCATGTCCTTCAGCCGCGCGACGTCGATCGTCTCGATCAGCGCGGTGAAAATCTCCTTCTTGAGCTTGAAATGCGCGTCGGAGTCGCCGTCCTCGCCCGCGGCCTCGGCGTCGGGGCGCTGCGCGGAGGTGGCTGGCCGCCGCGGCGCGGGGGACGGAGCGTTCGCAGGGGATCTGGCGGGAGCCGTGGTTGGGGCCTGCGACGGCGCGGAGGTTCGAAGCTGCGCCGCAACCGGGGGGGGCGCCGTCTCGGTCGGGGATGCTGCGCTGCGTTTGCCGAACATCTGTCTCGCCGTCCTCGCCGCAGGGTTGCGCGGTCTCGGGGTCCGCCGCCGCTTGCGCGCGGATCGCCGCCCGGAGCGAGCATCGGCGCCGCCGGTTAAGAAAAAGCCCCATTTCCACAGGCCGCGCGACCGCGTAAGCGCCATGCGCGACGAGACGCGCGAAAGGGGGCGGAGATGCGCGAGGGCGCGCGCGTGGCGGCGGCGATCGCCGTTCTGGAGCAATTCGAGCGCGGCGAAGGGCCGCCGGACCGGCTGTTGGCCGCCTGGGGCCGCGCGAACCGCTATGCGGGCTCCGGGGACCGCGCCGCGATCGGCGATCTGGTGCACGACGCGCTGCGCCGGCGGCGCTCGCTGGCCTGGCGGCTGGGCGACGATGCGCCCCGCGCGGCGCTGATCGGGCTGGCGGCGGCGCGCGGCGACGATCCGGCGCGGCTCTTCGACGGCGCGGGCCATTGCCCGGCGGCCTTGTCTCAGGCCGAACGAAACGCCCTCGCCGCGCCGAGGCCGCCCGCGCCCGATCCGGTGCGGCTGGACTATCCCGACTGGCTGGACGGCGCGCTGCGCCTCAGTCTCGGCGCGCGCTTCGAGGCGTCGATGACGGCGCTGCAGCGCCGCGCGCCCCTCGATCTGCGTGTGAACCTTTCGCGCGCGACCCCCGAGCAGGCCGCCGCCGCGCTCGCCGAGGACGGGATCGCAACGGTCGCGGCGCCGCACGCGCCGCACGGATTGCGCGCCGCCGCCGGCGCGAGACTGCGCGCGAGCCGCGCCTACGCCGAGGGTCTCGTCGAGCCGCAGGACGCAGCGAGCCAGGCGGCGGCGGCCTTCGCGGCGGCGCAGCCGGGCGAGACGGTGCTCGACCTGTGCGCCGGCGGCGGCGGCAAGACGCTGGCGCTGGCGGCGGCGATGCAGGGCCGCGGCCGCCTGATCGCGCATGACGCCGAGCCCGCCCGCATGAACGACCTCCCCGCCCGCGCCGCGCGCGCCGGCGCGCGCGTCGAGTTGCGGGGGCCGGGCGCGCTCGACGATCTCGCCGGGCGCTGCGACCTCGTCTTCGTCGACGCGCCCTGTTCCGGCTCGGGAAGCTGGAGGCGCGACCCCGGCGGCAAGTGGCGGCTCACCCCCGCCCGGCTGGCGGCTTTGGTCGCCGCCCAGCGGCGCATCCTCGTCGGCGCGCTGCGGCATCTGCGCCCCGGCGGACGACTCGCTTACGCGACCTGTTCCTTGCTGCGCGCGGAAAACGAATGCGCAGTGGACGCCTGTGTCTGCTCGCAAAACGGGAATATCGGCATTTTGCGCACGCTAAGGTTGATACCCGCCGATGACGCGGATGGTTTCTTCTGCGAGATTGTCGAAAATTGCGCTCGCGCATCGCGAGGCTGACACGAATGCGCGACAGCTGGAGCGAAGCGCGCTGCGCTGCGCGCTGGCGGCGCGCGGATGAGAGGCGGTGGAGGGGATGGACAGGCTTGCGACGCCCTCGCCGCGCGCGGAGGCTCCAGCGCCGGAGACCCGCAACGCGGCTCCGTCGGCACAGGGCCGCGCCGCGCGTCCGGTCGACCGCGCCGCAGAGGCCGCGCTCGCCGTCGCAGCGGCGCTCGGCGCATGGGCGGCCTCCGCAGCGGCCTCGCCTGTCGTGGTTCGGGCCGTCGCCGCGTTCGCCGTCGGGACGGCGGCGTATCTTCTCATCCGCCGCCTGCGCGCCTCCGGAGCGCTCGATCGCAACGCGGCGGCCTTCGCCGCCTTGTTCGCGCGCGCCCAGGCGCCGGCGGCGCTGTCGGACGCAGAGGGCCTCGTGCGCGCCGTGAATCCCGCGATGGCCGCCGAGGCCTCCGCCGCCGAGAGGGGCGGCGTCGCGCCGTCTGCGTCGATCAGCGATCTGCTCGCGCGCTTCACGCCGTCGCCGGAGCCGACGGTCTACCGTCTGCTGCGCGCCGTCGCCGAGCGGGGCGAGGCGCAGGAGCCGCTCGCGGGCGACCCCGCCCGGCGCAGCGTGCGCGCCCGCGCCGCCGACCCCGGCGCCGTGGTCTGGACCGTCGAGACCCCCGCCGACGCCGCGCCCGCCGCCTCGGCCTCCGACGCCTTCATCGAAACTCTGCCGATCGCGTTGGCCCGGCTTTCCGAGCGCGGCGAAATCCTCTTCGCCAACGCCGCCGCGCGCGCGCTGCTCGGCGCCGAGGCGCGCCCCGGCGCGCGGATCGGCGCGCTGATCGAGGGCCTCGGGCGCTCGATGGACACCCGCATCGCCGAGGCGCTGCGCGGCGACAGCAGCGGCCGCCCGGAGATCGCGCGCAGCGAGCCCGACGGGCGCGAAGTGTTCCTGCAGGTCTCGCTGACATTGGTCGAGATGGAGGGCGCGCGCGGCCTCGTCGCCGTCTTCGCCGACGCGACCGAGCTCAAGACGCTGGAGGCGCAATTCGTCCAGAGCCAGAAGATGCAGGCGGTCGGCCAGCTCGCCGGCGGCGTCGCGCACGACTTCAACAACCTGCTCACGGCGATCTCGGGGCACACCGACCTGCTGATCCAGCGCCATGGCCTCGACGACAGCGACTACGCCGACCTCAACCAGATCCGCCAGAACGCCAACCGCGCCGCGGGCCTCGTGCGCCAGCTGCTCGCCTTCAGCCGCAAGCAGACCCTGCGGCCGCGCGTCGTCAACCTCGCCGACAGCCTCACCGAACTCAGCCATCTGCTCAACCGGCTGCTCGGCGAGAAGGTCAGCCTGCGCATCCAGAGCGCGGAGGACCTCCACCTCGTAAAGGTGGACGAGCGCCAGTTCGAGCAGGTGGTGATGAACCTCGTGGTCAACGCCCGCGACGCGATGCGCGAGGGGGGGGAAGTGCTCATCCGCACCGCCAACGCCCGCATCGCCGCCGAGCGGCGGATCGGGCGGGCTGTCATGCCGCGCGGCGACTATGTGCTGATCGAGGTCGTCGACCGCGGATGCGGCATCGCGCCGGACAAGCTCGACCAGATCTTCGAGCCCTTCTACACGACGAAGCGCGCGGGCGAGGGCACCGGGCTGGGGCTGTCCACCGTCTACGGCATCGTCAAGCAGACGGGCGGCTTCATCTTCGCCGACAGCCGGCTCGGCGAGGGCACGACCTTCGCCATCTACCTGCCGCGTCATCTCGGGCCGGAGCCCGAAGCCGTCCGCGCTCCCGCGCCGCCGGCGCAGCAGGACCTCACCGGTCGCGGCGTCGTGCTCCTGATCGAGGACGAGGCTCCGGTGCGCGCCTTCGCCGCCCGCGCGCTCAAGCTCCGCGGCTATGAAGTGCTGGAGGCGGCCTCCGCCGAGGAAGCCCTCGACCTGCTGGAGGACCCCACCTTGCAGGTCGACGTGCTGGTTTCCGACGTGGTGATGCCCGGCATGGACGGCCCGACCTGCGTGCGCGAGGCGCGCAAGATGCGCCCTGACGTCAAGGTGGTGTTCGTCTCGGGCTACGCCGAGGACGCGCTCAAGCGGTCGATGGAGGGGATCGACAAATGCGTGTTTCTGCCCAAGCCGTTCTCGCTCAACGAGCTGACGGCGAAGGTCAAGGAATGCGCCTCGAACTGACGCCGCCGCAGCATCGAAAATTTCATGGTTCGTTCTCTTTTTGATGTTCCCCTTCCGTCCCGGATCGACTAGAAACATACGAAGAACATTCCGGCGGTGCGCGGCGGCCCCATCCTGGGCGCGATCGCCCGTTGATCTGGCGAGGGAAATCCGCGATGACGCAGGACGTGCTCCGTTTGGTCGAAAGGCGCGAGATGGACAAGCAGAAGGCGCTGGACTCGGCGCTGGCGCAGATCGAGCGCGCATTCGGCAAGGGCTCGATCATGCGGCTCGGCGCGCGCGACGCGGCGCTCGAGATCGAGTCGATCTCGACCGGCTCGCTCGGCCTCGACGTCGCGCTCGGCATCGGCGGGCTCCCCAAGGGCCGCGTGATCGAGATCTATGGGCCCGAGAGTTCCGGTAAGACCACGCTGGCGCTGCACGTGATCGCCGAGGAGCAGAAGAAGGGCGGCGTCTGCGCCTTCGTCGACGCCGAGCATGCGCTCGACCCGGGCTATGCGCGCAAGCTCGGGGTCGACATCGACGAATTGCTGATCTCGCAGCCCGATGCGGGCGAGCAGGCGTTGGAGATCACCGACACGCTGGTGCGCTCGGGCGCGGTGTCGGTGGTGGTGGTCGATTCGGTGGCCGCGCTGACGCCGCGCGCCGAACTCGAAGGCGACATGGGCGACGCGCAGGTCGGCGCGCAGGCCCGGCTGATGAGTCAGGCGATGCGCAAGCTGACCGCGAGCATCTCGCGCACCGGATGCATGGTCATCTTCATCAACCAGATCCGCATGAAGATCGGCGTGATGTTCGGCA
>NZ_DAIQNN010000079.1:0-12951 GCF_036788415.1 Rubrimonas sp.
CAGGGGGGCTCTCTCCGAGGGGCCGCTGCGCGATCCTGATTGCGCTCGCGACGCCACCCTCTGGCAGATCAGACTTTAGTAGGAGAGAGTTCCACAAAAATTAATGCGTAAAATGATTTTCAATTCAAATTTAGAAGATCAAGTTTGCTCTTCCCGATTTCGCGTCTTTTCAAGCAACTTCACGCAGATCAATTCTCCAGAGCGGCGAGTTGCTCAACGGCGGCGCGATAGTGTTGCGGATGCGCGGCGATGGCGCGCTCGAGCAGCCGCCGGGCCTCTGCGGCATCGCCCTTGCGCTGCGCGACGAGAGCCATGTTGTGCTGCAGCACCGCGCGCTCGCGGTCGCTTTCGACCCCGTCGGGCAGCGCGTAGTCCCCGCGCATCGCCCGGGCGATGGCGAGGTTGTTCTTCGCGGCGAAGAGCTTGGGATCGGTCGCGAGCGCGCGCTCGAACGTCGCGATGGCCGCCGACGCGTCGCCGCGCGCCAGTCGGCTCACGCCCCAGTTGTTCAGGGCCGCCGCCTTGTTCTCGGCGCCGGCGAGCGCGCGCGCATAGGCGGCGTCCGCAGCGGACCAGTCGCGCGCGCGGTCGGCCACCAGCGCCTCAAGCAGCGCGCGGCGCGCGGTGTCGAGATCGGGCGGCAACGCGGCGGTCATGGCGCCGGCCCGTTCCCAGTCGTCGAGCCTCACGGCGATGAAGCCGCGCTCGACCCGGTCCTGCGGCGTGGCGGCGTCGCTGGCGAGAACGGCGTCCATTGCCCGCTCGGCGGCGCGCAGATCGCCGGCGCGCATGTTCGCGATGGCGAGACTGCGCTGCATCGCGACGTCGTCCGGGGTCGCGGCGGCGGCGCGCTCGAAATAGCGCACCGCGCCGTTCGGGTCTCCGGAGTTCAGGATCTGCTCGCCGAGACCCGCCTCGCGCACGATGTCCGGGGCGAGCGGATCGGCGAACTGGGACACGCTCTGACAAGCCGACAGGCCGAGAGCGGCGATCAGCAGCGCGGCTTTGCCCGAGGTCATTCCGAGGCCTCCCTCGTTGGTCTGACGATGTTCCTCAACGTCTGATAGTTGTTGTAGACCAATTGCGCTCGGGCCCCGTCCATCTCGCTCACCGGGCGCGGAGCGACCCCGAGCCAGGCGATCTCGGAGACGACGCGCCGGTTGGCCCGCTCGCGCGCGGGGGTCGGGACGACGGGCTCGGCCTCGCCCCGCGAGGCGACTGCCGCGATCCGCACGCCGGGCACGCCCTGCGCGATCAGGAAGCGCGCGACCGCCTCGGCCCGCCGCTGACCGAGCGCGAGATTGGCGCGCTCGCCGCCCACCGCGTCGGTATGACCGGTCAGCCGGATCGCGCCTTTGGGGTTGTCGAGCAGCCAGGCCGCCTGCTGGGCGAGCGCCGTCTGGGCCGCCGCGTCGAGCGACGCGTCGGCGAAGGCGAAGGTCACGCCTGTCGGGACGCTCTGCGCGAAGTCGCGCGACAGAGAAGCGAGCAGGGC
Source organism: Rubrimonas sp. (assembly GCF_036788415.1). Taxonomy (NCBI): domain Bacteria; kingdom Pseudomonadati; phylum Pseudomonadota; class Alphaproteobacteria; order Rhodobacterales; family Paracoccaceae; genus Rubrimonas; species Rubrimonas sp. The sequence goes on from NZ_DAIQNN010000079.1 coordinate 1,496, forward strand.
CGCGTCCGCGCCGCCAGGGCGCGACTCGCGCATCGCGCGCGCCGACGCCCCGATCTCGAGATTATCCGGGCGGACGCCCATTTCGCGGGCGCAGCCCTGGACGGCCAGAGCCGCGAGGGCCGCGAGACAGGCGCGCCTAATCGAGAACATAGCCATAGGGTCCGTCGAACTCGGGCGCGCTGCGTCCGTCGGTGCGCCCGAACAGGAACAGATCGGCCTCGTTGGGGAGGGAAACGCGCTCGAAGGGCGTGGCGATAGCGTCGGCGGCTTCGACCGGGTTCACCAGACGCGCCGTCACCACGATGATCAGCTCGGTCTCCCCGCGCTGGAAATCCGCCGAGCGGAACAACGCGCCGAGCACCGGGATTTCGCCGAGCCATGGCACCTGGCTCACCGTGTCTGCGAAGTCGTCCTGATAGAGCCCGGCGATGGCGAAGCTCTGGCCGTCGCGCAGCTCGACCTGGGTGGTCGCGCGACGCACGGTGAAGCCGGGGATCGACAAGCCCGCCGTCTGCGCGCCGAGCGAGGGGTCGATGTCGGCCACTTCGGACGAGACGGCGATGGAGATCGCGTCGTCCTCCAGAACTGTCGGGCGGAAGGCGAGGCTCACGCCGATGGGGCGGAACTCGACATCGACTTCGCCGTCGTTGTTGATCAACGGAATGGGGACTTCGCCGCCGGCGAGGAACTCCGCCTCGCCGCCCGAGAGCGCCACGAGGTTCGGCTCGGCGAGCGTGCGCGCGAAGCCCTTGGTCTCGAGCGCGTCGATCTGGAGGCCCAGCAGCAGGCTGTCGCCGATCGAGAACAGCGTCCCCAGCGCGCCGAAGCCGGTATAGGCGGGGAGGTCGACGCCGCCGCCGGGCAGGATGTTGGTCCCTCCCGTCGCGACGCCGACGGAAGGGTCGCCGGTGCGCGAGGCGCCGAGGCTGACGCCGATCTCCTTGGCGGCGGTGCGGTTCATCTCGGCGAGCCGGACGACCAGCGACACCTGCTGCATCGCGCCGACGGTCATCAGGTTGGTGACCCTGTCGCCGGCATAGGCGCGCCCGAGCGCCATCGCGCGGTCGATCGCCGCAGCGCCGCCCACCGAACCCGACAGGATCAGCCCGTCGCCGGCGGCCCTAACCTCGACCCGCTCTCGCGGAAGCAGTTCGCGCAGCCGCTGCTTGAGCTCTGAGAGGTCAGGCTCCACGACCACCCGCAAGTTCTCGATCACTCGCCCCGACGCGTCCAGCAAGGCCAGAGACGTCCGTCCGATGCTGCGTCCCAGCAGATAGATGGATCGGTCCGACAGGGGCTGCACATCGGCGATCCCGGGTTGGGCGATCTGAAGCTCCGAGAAGGACCGGGCGCTTTCGAGGATCACCGCCTGATCGAGCATCACCGCAACGTCGCGCTGCGCGCCGCGCGTGGCGACGCGCACCCCGTTCTGTTGAGCCGAAGCCCAGCTTGCGGCGCAGAGCGACGCCGCCAAAATGACCGCGAGAAGGCGCATCGCATCATGTCTCCGACAACATCTAGTCGCTGCGAGAAGGCGAACCCCTACAGACGGACAATGCCACAAGACTCTGTAGCCCACAACCATTAGTAGATAAAAGAAGGTTAACGCGCGCTTAACGCGACAGAGCGCGATTGAGCCGCTCCGACAGGTCGCGCGACGCTCGACGCCCGTCGTCCGGACCAAGGCGAAAACCCCTAGTCGCCTGCGAGTTCCGGTCGGCTGAGCGTCGGGCCTCGCCAACGTGTCCGGCGCCGCTCGCGAACCGGCCCTCTTGTCGCGCCCGCCTCGACCGTTCTAGCCTGACCGACCGCGCGAGCACAGCGCCGGGAGGAAACGATGAAGACAGCCGCCGTCGATCCGGCGCTCTACGAGCCGCGCCTGCGCGCCCGGCTGGCCGAACTCGAGCACCGCCTGCACGGGATCGAGCACGCGCTCGAAGCCGAGCCCAACCCAGATTTCTCCGAGCGCGCGACCGAGCGCGAGGGCGACGAAGTGCTCGAAAGCCTCGGCGCGGCGGGGGTGCAGGAAATCCGGATGATCCGCGCGGCGCTGGAGCGGATCGACGAGGGCGAGTTCGGCTATTGCGTCAACTGCGGGAACCCCATCCCGGCGGCGCGGCTGGACATCGTGCCCCACGCGCCGCGCTGCGCGAAATGCGCCTGAGCCGTCGCGCGCGGTGAAGTGGGCGCGCGGCGCGCGCCCCCGAAAAACCTCAGTCCGGATCGTCGTCCTTGAAGGTGCGGTGCCCCGAGATCATCGTCGAGACGATGGACTGCCGGGACATGATGTCCTCGCGGATCGCGACGTACATGTGGATCATCGTGAAGATGATGATGAGCCACATGCCCAGGCGGTGCCAGTTGTGCACGTCGAGGCTGGAGCCGAAGAGCGGGATCACCCAGCCGAAGGCGAGATCGGCCCAGCCGCCCTGCTGCTGTCCTTCCGCATAGAGCGCGAAGCCCGTCGCGATCATGAACAGCGAGCCGAGCGTGATGAAAAAGAACATCGCGAGCTGCGCCAGCGGGTTGTGGCCCATATACTTTTTGGGCCGCTTCTCCAGCAGCAGATACCAGCGCAGCTCGAACCACACCTCCCGCCACCACTCGGCGTTCGCAAGCGGCAGCCAGAAGATCTGCCTCGCATGGTGGTTGCCCACCACCGCCCAGTACATCCGCGCGAAGAACCCGATCGCGAGCACGTAGCCCGCGATCACGTGGGCGGCGCGGATGTAGCCGAACTGGAAGCTGTCCGACGCCTCTCCCCCCAGCGAGGGGAGCGGCTTGCCGATCAGATAGCCGGTCACGCAGAGCATTACGATCGACGCGGCGTTGACCCAGTGCCAGATCCGCACCGGCGCCTCGTAGACATAGACCGAGGTCAGCTTGGTCGCGCTGCGCACGGTCGGGCCGGCGGCGTCGGCCGGCAGCGCCGCCCCCGGTGGGGGGACGATGGACTTTGCGACGGACATAGCCCCCTCCCTCAGCGGACCGTGACGCGGGCGAGCTCGTCGCCCTCGGGCGACATCACATGCGTCGAGCAGGCGAGGCAGGGGTCGAAGCTGTGCAGCGTGCGCAGGATTTCGACCGGCTCGTCGGGCCGCTCCATCGGCGTGTTCAGGAGCGACGCCTCGAACGCCCCGATATTGCCCTGCTCATCGCGCGGCGAGCCGTTCCAGGTGGTCGGCACGACGCACTGGTAGTTGTCGATCTTGCCGTTCCTGACGACGATCCAGTGCCCCAGCGCCCCGCGCGGCGCTTCGGTGAAGCCGACGCCCTTGGCTTCCTTCGGCCATGAGGACGGGTCCCACTTGGCGACGTTGGCGGTGTTCTCGTCGCCGTTGCGGATGTTGGTCACCAGCTTGTCGAAGAAATAGCGTTGGAGGTCGGCGCAGTAGCTGGCCTCGAGCGCGCGCGCCGCAGTGCGGCCGAGCGTGGAGAACAGCGCCTGAAGCGGCAGGTCGAGCTGGCGCAGCAGGCGCTCGGCCGGCTCCTTGAACTCGGGTTTTCCCTGCGCGTAGCCGATGACGTAGCGCGACAGCGGCCCGACTTCGACGGCGTGGCCCCGCCAGCGCGGCGCCTTGATCCACGAGTATTTCGCGGCCTCGTCGATTTCCTTAATGTCGGTTTTCGTGCCGACGGTGTTAGGGCCGAGCGCGAATTTCGGCTCGGTCACGCCGTCCCACGGGTGAAGGCCCTTGGCCTCGTCGCCGTAAGCGTACCAGCTGTGGGGAACGAACTCCTGGATCTGCTCGGGGTCGCGCAGATCGACTTCGTGGATGGTGGAGAGGTCGCCGTTCACGATGACGCCGCGGGGCATCATCATGTTCTCCGCCGACCAGTCGTTGGCGCGGTCGGGGATGTCGCCATAGGCCATCACCGCCTTGCTCGACAGCCCGCCGCCATGCAGCCAGGTCTTGTAGAACGAGCCGATCGCCGCGAGGTCCGGCAGATAGACGTTCTCAACGAAGTCCTTGCACAGCGAGATGATCGAGGCGACGAGGTTGAGCCGCTCCATGTTGATCGCGCCGACCGCCCCGGTCGAATGGACGTTGATCGGGCAGGGCACGCCGCCGACCAGCCAGTTCGGATGCGGGTTCTTGCCGCCGAAGATCGTGTGGATCTTGACGATCTCCTTCTGGAGGTCGAGGGCCTCAAGATAATGGGTAGTCGCCATCAGGTCGGCTTCGGGGGGCAGCCTGTAGGCGGGATTGTCCCAGTAGCCGTTCTTGAACAGGCCGAGCTGGCCCGATTCCACGAATTTCTTGAGCCGGTTCTGCACGTCGCGGAAATAGCCGGGCGAGGACATCGGATGGTTCGGCCCGACTGCCTGCTGCAATTCCGACGTCGCCTTGGGGTCGGCCTTCAGCGCGTTGACCGGGTTGACCCAGTCGAGCGCGTGCAAATGGTAGAAATGCACGATATGATCATGCACCTGCAGGTTCAGCTGCATGATGTTGCGGATCGAGTTGGCGTTCTCGGGGATCTCGATCCCCAGCGCGTCCTCGACCGCGCGGCAGCTCGTCAGCGCGTGGGTGCCGGTGCAGACGCCGCAGATGCGCTCGGTGAACGCCCAGGCGTCGCGCGGGTCGCGGCCCTTGAGGATCACCTCCAGCCCGCGCCACATCGTGCCGGTGGAGACCGCGTTGCGGATCACCCCCTGATCGTCCACGTTCACTTCGCAGCGCATGTGGCCTTCAATCCGGGTCACCGGATCGACGACGATGCGGCGGCCCGAATTGTCGAGGTCGAAGCCGTTCGGCGTGGTCAGGCCCATCAGTGGTTCTCCCCATGCGAAGCGTCGGTCTTGCGCTGGGCGCGCTTGAGCGCGGTGATCGCCGCGTGCACGGCGATGGCGCCGCCGACGCCCGCGGCCGCGACCCCGCCGATCCGGTCGGCGTTGGCTTCGACTCCGAAGGCCTTGATGTCGGTCAGCCTGTCGTAGAACGATCCCTTGTCCCAGAACCCGTCTTCCGAGCAACCGATGCAGCCATGGCCGGACTGGATCGGGAAGCTCACGCCCTCGTTCCAGCCGATGGTCGAGCAGGCGTTGTAGGTGGTCGGACCCTTGCAGCCGACCTTGTAGAGGCAGAATCCCTTGCGCGCGTTGTCGTCGTCCCAGCTCTCGACGAACTGGCCGGCGTCGAAATGCGGGCGGCGGTAGCATTTGTCGTGGATGCGCTGGCCGTAGAACATCGCCGGACGGCCCTGCCGGTCGAGCTCGGGCAGCCGGTCGAAGGTCAGCATGTAGGTGATCACGCCGGTCATCACTTCGGCGATCGGCGGGCAGCCCGGCACCTTGATGATCGGCTTGTCGGTGATGACCTTGTGCACCGGCACCGCCTGGGTCGGATTGGGCGCGGCGGCCTGCACGCAGCCGAACGAGGCGCAGGCGCCCCAGCTGATGATGGCCTTCGCGTCCTTGGCGGCGTGTTTCAGCTGGTCGAGGAACGGCTTGCCGCCGACGATGCAGTACATTCCGTCCTCGTTGAGCGGCGGATTGCCCTCGACGGCGAGGATGTAGTTGCCCTTGTAGCGGCGGATCGTGTCCTCGAGCGCGGCTTCGGCGGCGTGGCCTGCGGCGGCCATCAGCGTGTCGTCGTAGTCGAGCGAGATCATCGACAGCACGACGTCCTTCACCAGCGGATGCGCCGAGCGGATGAAGCTTTCGGAGCAGCAGGTGCATTCGAGGCCGTGGACCCAGATGACGGGCGTGCGCGGCTTGGTCTCCATGGCGTGCGCGATGCGCGGCGCGTAGGCCGGCCCGAGGCCGAGCGCCGCCGCCGTCAGCGAGCAGTATTTGAGGAAGCTGCGGCGGGTGATCCCCTGCCGCCGCATCACCTCGTAGAAGGTCTCCATCTGGGCCATGCGCCTGCGCCCCTCCCCCTCGCTGCGCCGGTTCGCGGCGCGTTGCTGCTGGGAGGCTTGATGCATCGGCCATGCCAGATGGATTTCTCTCCGATTTCGCAGATGGTTGCCGCAGCCTGCGCGCTGGTGCGCAGGTCGCGCGCTTTCCGGCCCCTGAAATACCGGAAGTCGCCTGACCAGCGCTTTGGTCGGTGGTCGCCGCCTGACCGGAGCGCGATCGCGCTCAGGCGCCGCCGTTGAAGAATGCGTGGATCGCCTCGGCCATCTTCCGCGACACGCACTCGACTTTCGTAAGGTCCTCCACGCCCGCCCGCGCCACCGCCTTCGCCGAGCCGAAATGCGCCAGCAGCGCGCGCTTGCGGGCGGGGCCCACGCCCGGAACCTCGTCGAGCGGCGTCGCCGTCGTCGCCTTGGCCCGCTTGGCCCGATGCGCGCCGATGGCGAAGCGGTGCGCCTCGTCGCGCAGGCGCTGCACGAAATAGAGGGTCGGGTCGCGGTGCGGCAGGGCGAAGGGGCGGCGGCCCGGCGCGTGGAACTCCTCCTTGCCCGCGTCGCGTTGCTCGCCCTTGGCGACGCCCACCAGCGCGACATCCTCGACGCCAAGCTCCTCCAGCGCCGCCAGCGCCGCCGAGACCTGCCCCGCCCCGCCGTCGATCAGCACGAGGTCGGGCCAGTCGCCCTTCTCGCGGTCCGGGTCCTCGCGCGCGAGGCGGGAGAAGCGGCGGGTCAGCACTTCGCGCATCATCCCGAAATCGTCGCCGGGGGTCAGCTCGGTCGAGCGGATGTTGAACTTACGGTACTGCGACTTCTCGAAGCCGTCCGGCCCCGCCACCACCATCGCGCCGACGGCGTTCGTCCCCATGATGTGGGAGTTGTCGTAGACCTCGATGCGGCGCGGCGGCCCGTCCAGCCCGAAGGCGTCGGCCAGCGCGTCGAGGAGCTTCGCCTGGCTGGCGCTCTCGGCGAGCTTGCGCGCGAGCGATTCTCGGGCGTTGCGCAGCGCATGCAGCACCAGATCGCGCTTTTCGCCCTTCTTCGGCGTGGCGATGCTCACCTTGCGGCCCGCCGTCACCGACAGCGCCTCGCCGATCAGCTCCGCCTCCGGCAGATCATGACTCAGCAGGATCAGCCGGGCCGGGGCCTTGCCGCCGTAAAACTGACCGAGGAAAGCGGAGAGGATTTCCTCGGGCTCGGCGCCCGCGCCGGTCCGGGGAAAATAGGCGCGGTTGCCCCAGTTCTGATGGGCGCGGAAGAAGAACACCTGCACGCAGGCCTCGCCGCCCTCCTGATGCAGCGCCACGACGTCGGCCTCGTCCACCCCCTCGGGGTTCACGTCCTGATTGGCCTGCACGGCGGTCAGCGCGCGGATGCGGTCGCGGAGCGCGGCGGCGCGCTCGTATTCCATGTTGCGCGCCGCCTCGGCCATCTCGGCGGCGAGCGTCTCCTGCACCTTGGTCGAGCGCCCTTCGAGGAAGCGGATCGCGTCGTCCTCGAGGGCGGCGTAGGCCTCGCGGTCGATCAGCCCGACGCAAGGAGCGGCGCAGCGCTTGATCTGATGAAGCAGGCACGGCCGGGTGCGGGCGTCGAACACGCTGTCGCGGCAGGTGCGCAGCAGGAACGCCTTCTGCAGCGTGTTGATGGTGCGGTTCACCGCGCCCGCGCTGGCGAAGGGGCCGAAATAGCGCCCGGACGTGGCGCGCGTGCCGCGGTGCTTGCGCAACTGCGGGAACGGGTGGTCGCCGCCGATCAGGATATGCGGAAAGCTCTTGTCGTCGCGCAGCAGCACGTTGAAGCGGGGCTTCAGCTGCTTGATGAGGTTGGCTTCGAGCAGCAGCGCCTCGGTCTCGGTGGCGGTCGTCACGAACATCATGGCGGCGGTCGCCGCGATCATCCGGGCGATGCGGGTCGAGTGGCCTGTTCCGTGCGCGTAGTTCGCCACGCGCTTGCGCAGGCTGCGCGCCTTGCCGACGTAGAGGACGCCCGACCGCGCGTCGAGCATGCGGTAGACGCCGGGCGCGTCGGGCAGGCTAGGCAGGTAGGCCCGGATGATCTCGGCCCCGGTCTGCGGCGGCGCGGCGTCGTTCGGGCCGCCATAGACGGCGCCTTCCTCCTCGAAGCCGAACGGGGTTCCGGGTTCGGACATCATCCCTCCGAAGCGTGGGCGCGCTTAGCCGAGTCGCGCATCGTCCGCAAGTGAAACTCCATCCCCGGAAGCTGTGGAAAACTCTGGGGGCCAATGTGGGGAAGGCCCGAATCTCGCCGGGCGTCCAAGTGGTTTCAGGCGCTGCACAAAAAAACAGCAATTTTCCAAGCTACTGTTCCGAATGGGAAATTTTATGGTCGCGTGGTAAACTGCTGGTGAAGAACACAGATTCGCAACCGAGTTGCGACGGATTTGCGTCAAGTGGAAAAGACGCCTTGCGCCGTACGGCGTTTTTGCTAACCGCAGAGCCGTTCGATTCGCGGCAATACGACATAGGTCCTATTCGACGCCGAGCACATCCGGCGTCCGCCAGCCGAGATGCTGCCCCCCGTCGAGCGCGAGCATCTGCCCCGTCAGCGCATCCGCCGACAAGATGTAGCGCAGCCCCGCGACCATGTCCGCCGGCCCCGCGCCGCGCCGCAGCAACGTCGCGCCGCGCTGTCGGGCGAACTGCTCGGCGGTCTGCCGCTCGCCCTGAATCGTCGGCCCGGGACCGATGGCGTTCACGCGGATGCGCGGGGCGAGCGCCTGCGCCGCCGTGCGGGTGAAGGCCCAGAGGCCCATCTTGGCGATCGTGTAGGTCATGAATTCCGGCGTCGGCTTCCAGACCCTCTGGTCGATCATGTTGACCACGCAGGCGCGCGCCACCGGCAGCCCTTCGGCGTCGGTTCCGGCTTCGGGCGCCTGCGCGGCGAAAGCCTGCGTCAGGCGGAAGGGCGCCCAGAGATTGCTGTCGATATGGCGGTCCCAGCTCTCGCGCGTCGCGTCGGACAGCGAGTCGCGCTCGAAGATCGAGGCGTTGTTGACGAGCAGGGTCAGAGGCGCGCCCAGCGCCCGCGCCGCGCGCCCGACGAGGTCGTCCACGGCGCCGCGGTCGAGCAGATCGGCCCGCACCGCCGCCGCCATGGGCGCTCCCGCGGCGCGGGCCTCAGAGGCCGTCGCCTGCGCCTCAGCCTCCGACCCGTTGCAATGGATCGCCACGGCCCAGCCCTGCGCCGCGAGATCGAGCGCGAGCGCCCGCCCGATCCGCCGCGCCGCCCCCGTGACAAGGGCCGCGCCGGGGCGCAGGCCGGGGCCGGAGACCTCCGAACTCATGGCGTCGGCGGCGTGCGGCAGGCGCAGGGCGCATCCGGGGCTACCCAGGCCCCGCAGGCCGGGCAGCGCGTCATCTCCTGCACGGCCCCGCCGGGGCCGCGCGGCGCAGGCGGCGCGCCGGTCTCCGGGCGTGCGCCGCCCATCGCCCGCCGCACTGCGCTCCAGATCGCCAGCGCGACTCCGATCAGCGTGATGAGCTTCAGCAGCATCGCCGCCCCCCTAGAGCCCGAACCGCGCGCGCATCGCCCGCTCCTCGACTGCGGCGAGCATATCGGCCGCGCCGGGCGCGCCGAGCCGCTGCAACAGCGACTTGCGCGGGGCCGCGACGCTGAAACGGACCTTGTCGCCGTAGAGCTTTTTCATCGTCGGGACCAGATGGCCGATTCCGTCGATCAGGCCGAGCTGCTCCGCCTCCGCCGCCAGCCAGATGTCGCCGGAGAACAGCGTCGCCTCGTCGCCGTTCAGCCGCCCGCCGCGCGCGCGCGTCACATGGTCGATGAAATTGGCGTGCACGCCCTTCTGGATGCGCAGCAGGCGCGCGACGTCGTCGGGGTCCTCGGGGCGGAACGGGTCGAGCAGTGTCTTGCGGGCCCCGGCGGTGTGCACGCGCCGCTCGACGCCGAGCCGCGCGATCGCCTCGTGCAGGCCGAACCCCGCCGAGACGACGCCGATCGAGCCGAGGATCGCGTTGGCGTCGGCGTAGATCTCGTCTGCGGCGCAGGCGAGCCAGTAGCCGCCCGAGGCCGCCACGTCCTCGCAGAAGGCGTGGACTTTGACGCCCTTCTCGTCGGCGAGCCGGCGGATGCGGGCGGCGATGAGCGCGCTCTGGCTCGGCGAGCCGCCCGGCGAGTTGATCGCCAGCGCCACCGCCTTGAGCCGTCGCGCCGAGAAGGCGCGTTCGATCAGCGGCGCGAGACCGGCGTCGTCGAGGCTGCGGCCGAACGGGCCGCCGATCCCGATGGCGCCGTAGAGGCGGATCACCGCGACGGTCGGCGCGGGGACGAACAGCGATTTCAGGCGGTCGAGCGGAGCTTTCATGGCAGGCTAGGTAAGCGGGGCGCAGGCGCTTGGCAAACCGTTTCGCCGCGACGATCCCGGGGCGGCGGCGTCAGGCCGACCGGTCGCGCGCGAGCGGGTGCAGCGCCACGACCTCGCGCAGCCGTGCCTCCAGCACATGGGCGTAGATCTCGGTCGCGGCGATGTCGGCATGGCCGAGCAGTTCCTGGATCGCCCGCAGATCGGCGCCGTTGGCCAGCAGATGCGTCGCGAAGGCGTGGCGCAGCGCATGGGGAGAAAGCCGCGTCGGGTCGAGCCCGGCCTGCGCCGCCAGCGCGCGGATCATCTGGAACATGCGCTCGCGCGTCAGATGTCCGCTGCGGCCGCCCGAAGGGAACAGCCAGGGCGAGGCTTTCGCCCCTCTTCCCTCCCGAGTCATGCGCGCGCTTTCGGCGGCGTCGCGCGTCTCCAGCCATGCGGCGAGCGCGCGCCGCGACGGCTCGGTCAGCGGCGTCAGGCGCTCCCGCCCGCCCTTGCCGCGCACCAGCAGCACGCGCGGATCGCCCCGCGCCGCCGCAACCGGAAGCGCGACCAGCTCGCTCACCCGCATCCCCGTCGCATAAAGGAGTTCGACGAGGCACAGCGCCCGCACGCCGCGCGGCCCCGCCCAGCGCGTGCGCGCCGCCTCAAGAAGGCGGTCGACATCCGCGACGCTCGGGACTTTCGGCAGCGGGCGCGTCCGGCGGGGGCCCTTCAGGCGGGCCGCGGGGTCGTCGGGGCGAAAGCCCTCGGCGCAGGCGAAGGCGAAATAGCGGCGCGCCGCCGAGAGCCGCCGCGCGCGGGTCGCGTCCGCCAGCCCGCGCGCCGCGAGATCGGCGAGCCACGCCTCGACGTCGGCGCGGGCCGCGTCGCCCGCGCTCACGCCGCGCCCGGCGAGAAAGCCGCTCAGATCCTCCAGATCGCGGGCGTAGGCGAGGACGGTGTTGTCCGCCGCGCCGCGCTCGGCGCGGATCGCGTCGAGAAAGGCCCCGCGCCAATCCGCCCGCGCGCCCATGCGGTCACCGCAGCGGGGCTGCGGGAAGCTCGATCTCGACGCGCTCGGTCGGCGGCGGCAGGTCGGCGACCAGCGCATAGACCACGCCCGCCGCCGCCGCGAGGACCGCCAGAACCAGCAGATACCGCAAGAGCCGTCCCATGCGCCTCGCCTCGCCTTCTCGCTCGTCCCTCGGGGCGCCGCACTTCACCTGCGCCCGCGCCGCGTGTACACCCGGGACAGGCCGCGCGAAAGACGCGAGCT
>NZ_DAIQNN010000080.1:0-12562 GCF_036788415.1 Rubrimonas sp.
TCGTCTGGGAGGCGCTCCGCGACTACTGCCGCGAGACCGTCACCCTCGCCGCCGGCAAGCTCCAGCCCGGCGCCGTGCTGGGCAGGATCACCGCCAGCGGCAAGTACGCCGCCCACGATCCCGCCACCTCGGATGGCGCCGAGACCGCCGCGCGGGTCGTGGAGAGAAGACGGCGAAAATGGTTGTAGAAATCCCGCCGTCGCCTCGGCGGCGAAGCGGGCAACCGCGCCGTGGGCGCAAGCTTCCAACCCGGTGCGCTGCGGCTTCCGGGCCGACGCGGCCTCGACCCTGGTCTGCGGGGCAGCAATCAGGAATGCGGAGGACGGCTGCCATTGGTCGGATATGCGCGCGTCTGGCAACGCCGAAGCGATGGAATGTCAGCGCGCGTCGCCGATGAGACGCGCCCGCAGCCGCCCGCTCGCCGCGTCGATCAGCGCGACGGTGACGAGGATCATCAGCACGATGGCGGCGACTTCGCGCCACGCGCTCAGCATCATCCGATCCATCAGGAAGAATCCGATCCCACCCGCCCCGACCACGCCGAGGATCGTCGCCGAGCGGACATTGGATTCGAGGAAATAGAGCGCGTTGCCGAGCAGCACCGGGAACACCTGCGGAAGCGCCGCGAAGCGCGCGACCCCGACCGGCCCGGCCCCGGTCGCGCGCACGCCGCGCATCTGCTCGCGGTCGACGTTCTCAAGCGCCTCGGAGGTCAGCTTCGTCAGCACGGCGGTGTCGTTGACGGCGATGGCGAGGATGCCTGCGAAGGGCCCGAGCCCCACCACGGAGACGAAGAAGATCGCCCAGATCAGCGCGTCGAGCCCGCGCACCACATCCGAGCTTCGCCGCACCAGAAACCGCACCGGCCCGAACGGCATGATGGTGCGCGCGCCCATCAGCCCCAGCGGGATCGACAGCAGGGCGGCGATCAGCGTGCCGAGAAACGCCATCGCCAGCGTCTCGCCGATGGCCCCGAGATAGACCCAAGCCTGCCCTTTCAGCGAGGGCGGGACCATCAGCGCGAAGGTGGCGCCGAGGCGCGAGACGCCCGTCGACAGCCGCTCCCAGCCGAAGCCGAGCGTGCTGAGACCCCACAGAAACAGCGCCGCCGTCAGAACCGCCGCCGCCCGGCGCGCCCAGGCGCGAGGCCCTTGCGGCGGGAACAGCTCCGGGCGCGCGGCGCGCCAGCGCCCGGACGTCATCGCGCGCTCAGCGCGTCGGCGCCGATCAGCCGCCCGCGCGCCCAGGTCGAGGCCGCGTCCACTGCGACGACTGCGCCGATCAGCATCAGCGCGATGGCCGAGGCGTCAGTCAGATTGAACTGCTTGATCGCGCCGTAAAGCTCCTGCCCGATGCCGCCCGCGCCGACGAAGCCGAGCACCGAGGCCGCCCGCACGTTGATCTCGAAGCGCAGCAGCGCGTAGCCAAGATAATCCGGCGCGACCTGCGGCGTCGCGCCCCAGACCATGATCTGCGCCCAGCTCGCCCCGGTGGCCCGCACGCCGCGAAGTTGCTCCGGGTCGGCGTTCTCGGCGACGTCGGCGAACAGCTTGCCGAGCGCCCCGAAGCTGTGCAGCGCGATGGCGAGCACGCCGGCCAGCGGCCCGATCCCGAAGGCGTAGACGAACAGCACGGCGAAGACGAGTTCGGGCACGGTCCGCGCGACCTCAAGCGCCCGCCGCGCGCCGAAACGGGCCCAGGGCGAAGGGGCGAGGTTTCGCGCGGCGAGAAACGAAAACGCGTAGGCCCCCGCCGCGCCGAACAGCGTCGCGTAGACCGCGATCAGGATCGTCTGCCAGAGCGCCGCCGCCCAGGAACCGAGGTTCCAGTACCAGCGCGCCATGTCGGCGGCGAAGGTCTCGACCGACAGCTGCGGGACCATCCGCCCGAAATAGCTCCCGAACCGCGGCAGGCGGTCCCACAGCCGCGCCAAATCGACTTCGCCGAGAATGGCGGCGCCCCAGATCGCCGCCGCCATCAGACCGAGGCCCAGCGCCCAGCTCAGCCTCGCCCGACGCCGCTCCGCCGCCCAGGCTTCGGCGAAGCGGGCGCGATGGACGAGCGCGCTCACGCAGCCTCCTGCAGGGCGGCGCGGCTGCCGTAGATCGCAAGCAGCGCCGCCTCGTCGAGCGCGCCGACCGGGCCGTCGAACACCACCCGTCCCTGCGACAGCCCGATCACCCGGTCGCACCACGCCCGCGTCAGCGGCACGGAATGGAGGTTGCAGATCACGGTGATCCCGCGCGCGCGGTTGATCTGCCGCAGCGCCTCCATCACCCCTTCGGCGTTGAGAGGGTCGAGCGAGGCGACGGGCTCGTCGGCCAGGATGATCCGCGGCTCCTGCACCAGCGCGCGGGCGATGGCGACGCGCTGCTGCTGGCCGCCCGAAAGCTGGTCGGCGCGCTTGAGCGCGTGCGCGTCCATCCCCAGCGCCGCCAGCGCGTCGATGGCCGCGTCGCGGTCGGCGTCGGAGAACCAGCCGAGCAGCTTGGGCGCGCGCGGCGGAAAGTCGAGCCGCCCGGTCAGCACGTTGGTCAGCACGTTCAGCCGCTGCACGAGATTGAAGCGCTGGAAGATCATCGCCGTGCGCCGTCGCCAGGCGCGCAGCTCCGCACCGCGCAGCTTCGCGATGTCGCGCCCTTCGCTCAGGATCTCGCCTTCGGTCGGGTCGATCAGGCGGTTGATCATGTTGAGCAGGGTGGACTTGCCGGCCCCTGACCGCCCGATCACCGCGACCATCTCGCCCTGCGCGACCGTCAGCGACACCTCGCTGACGGCCATGCTTTCGCCGAAGCGCCGGCCGACCCGGCGCAGCGCCAGCGTCACTGGCGCTTTTCCGCCTGACGGATCGCGATGAAGGGCTCGTAGGCCTCGGGCTGCACCAGCGCGAAGCCGCCGAACACGTCCTTGGTCACCACCTCGAACACGTCCGGCGCGCTGTAGCGCATGTTGACGAAGCACTCCGACAGCTTGGCCTTCATGTCCGCCGGATAGCTCTTGCGGGTGGTGAAGGGCGCGTTCGGCACCATTTCGGATTCGTGGATGAAGCGGATGTCCTCGAGCTTGATCAGGCCGTTGCCCGCGGCGCGCGTGTGCGAACCCGCCTGCGGCGAGTAATACCAATTGGTCGTCGCGTCGATATTGCCCTGCACCACCGAGACGAGGCCGTTGTCATGGCTGCCGGTCTGCACCAGAGCGCCGAAATGGATCGGCTCGTTGGCCGCGTTCACATAGCCGATCTCGCGGAAATACTGCATCGGCAGCACGAATCCTGACGTCGACGTCGGAGTGCCCCAGCCCAGCGTCTTGCCCTTGAGGTCTTCGAGAGTCTGATAGGGGCTGTCGGCCTTGACCGCGATCACCCATTTGTAGCCGAGATCGTTCTGCGGCGAGACGTCCATGGCGATCGGCTCGACATCGCCGTCGGTCAGGTCGTGGACGATGGCGTATTGCGCCGGGCCGTACCAGGCGAGCTGCACGTCGCCCTGCACCATCGACTCGATGATCGCCGAATAGTCGTTGCCGATGCGGACTTCGACGTTCTCGATCCCGAGGCACTGTGCGAGATAGGGGGCCATCGCGCCCCAGCGCTGGGCGGCGCTCTGCTGGTTCTCGCCGGTGGAAAGGCCGAAAGTGAGCGTCGAGAAGGTCTCGCGCCAGTTCTCCTGCGCGGCGGCGGGGAGAGCGATCAGAACGGCGAGCGCGGCGGCGGCGGCGCGGTGGGCGGTTTGGGTCATGTCGGTCTCCGGTCTGGCGCCGCGGCTCCACGGCGATCTGCGTCTGTTTCGCGTTAGCCCGGTTGCGCGACATGTCGGCGACACCGGCGCGGCAGTTTCTCGGAGCTTGCCCGGCGGAGGCCGAAGGCCGCGCCGCGCCCGATCGCGAGTTGCGCGCCCGCAGCCGGCGATGCGCCGTGCGCCGACGCTGCGGCGAAGGTCATTTCTCCTCGCCCCCGAGGAAATCGCGCTGCGCCGCCGTCTCGGGCTGCGAACCCGCCGCGCGCACGCGCGCCGCCGCCTCGTCCGCATCGAGTCCGAGCGCCTGAAGGACGCGCTGCGCCGCCAGTCCGGTGCGGCCGATCCCCGCCGCGCAATGGATGGCGACGGTCTCGCCGCGACGCAGCGACCCGGCCAGGTCCTCGACGAAGGCTGCGAAAGCCGCCGGGTCCGCAGGCGCGCCATAGTCGCGCACCGGGTGGTCGATCACCGGGAAAGGCAGCGCGCCGGACGCGCGCGCCGCGGCGTAGTCCGGCGACTTGAGCGCGATCTCCGCCGGATCTGCGAGCGACGCCACGCGCGAGACGCCCGCCGCGGCGGCGCTGGCGAGAAACGTCGGCAGCGGGTCGAAGCGGCCCGGCATCGCCGACAGCAGCAGCCGGCCGGGCGCCCCGGGGGGCAGGGCGACGGGGCGCAGCGGGGCCTTCACGGGCGGCCTCGCGCGGGGTCTGCGACAATGCGCAAGCGGATCTCCTTGGACAGGGCGTCGAGCAGGGCGACGGCGATCAGGATGACGAGGATGATGAACGCCGCCTCGGGCCAGTCGCCGGCGCGGATGCGCTCCGACAGCAGCATCCCGATCCCGCCTGCGCCGACCACTCCGAGGATCGAGGCCGAGCGCACATTGCCTTCGAAATAGAACAGCGCGTGCGACAGGATGACCGGAAGCACCTGCGGCAGATAGCCGAGCCAGGCGGTCTGCACCGGCCCCGCGCCGGTGGCGCGCACCCCCTCCACCTGCTCGACCTCGGCGTTCTCGATCGCCTCGGCGTAGAGTTTGGACAGCGAGCCGATGTCGCCGGCGGCCAGCGCCAGCATCCCCGCGAACGGGCCGAGGCCGACCACCGAGATGAAGAACAGCGCCCAGACGAGCGAGTCTATGGCCCTGCCCGAATCGAACAGCCGCCGCAGCGAGAAATGCGCCAGCGCGTTCGTCACGACGTTGCGCGCCCCGAGAAACCCCAGCGGCAGCGACAGGGTCGAGGACAGAAGGGTGCCGAGAAACGCCATCGCGACAGTCTCGAGCATGGCCCGGGCGATGTCGCCGGGATAGCCGCCAGGGCTCGGCGGAACCATCAGGGCGATCAGGAACCCCAGCCTACCGAGGCCGTCCCAGAGTTGCGCGAAGCCCAGATCGAGCCGCCAGATCGCGAAGGCGGTGACGGATGCGACCAGCGCAAGCCCGCCCCACGCCCGCAGCCGCGCGCCGGGGCGCGGGCGGAAGGCCTCGGGCGCGCGGACGCGGGCGTGGGCGATGCGGGCGCGGGCGATGCGGGCGGCGACGTCCGCGGGCAGGGGCCGATCGCTCATCGCTCCGCTCCGATCAGGCTGCAGCGCAAGCGCTCGCAGATCATGTCGATGGCGGAGACCACGACGATCAGCATGATCACGATGGCGCTGATGTCCGTGAAGATGAACTGGCGGATCACGAAGAACAGCTCCTGCCCGATCCCGCCTGCGCCCACGAAGCCGATGATCGCGGCCGAGCGGACGTTGATCTCGAAACGCAGCAGCGCGTAGCTGAGAAACATCGGCGCGACCTGCGGCGCCACGCCGTGAACCATGATCTGCGCCCATCCCGCGCCAGTCGACCGAACGCCGTCAAGCGACGCGGCGTCGACATTCTCGCATACCTCCGAGCACAGCTTGCCCAGCGCCCCGGCGGAATGCACCGCGATGGCGAGGATGCCGGCGAGCGGCCCGAGCCCGAAGGCGTAGACGAAGATCAGCGCGTAGACGATCTCGGGGACGGCGCGCCACAACTCGAACAGCCGCCGCGTCAGGAAATAGGCCCAGCGCGTCGGCGCGAGCGTGCGGGCCCCGACGAAGGCGAGAGGCAAGGCGACCGCGCAGCCGAGCAGCGTGGCGAGCCAGCCCATCAGCAGCGTCTGCAGCAGCATGTCCGCCCAGCGCCCGAAGCCCCAGAACCAGTTCGCAAGATCCGCGCCGAGCGTGGCGAGCCGCAGCGGCGGAATGGTGCGGTCGATGTAGCGCCAAAGCCCCGCCGGCACGTCCGGCAGCGCGTCGAGCCGGACTTCCGAAGCGACGCCCGACAGCAGGACCGCCGCGAGAAAGGGCGCTCCCCACAGCGCCATGCGCCGCCGATCTGCGCGCCGCGCCTGCGCTTCGCGCAGTCGGAACGCAGCCCACGCCGCCGACCCCGGCGCGTCCGCCTCAGCCATGAGGCCCCGGAGGCGCAGCGGCGGCGCCCTCCGCCTCGGGACCCAGGCCGTAGATCGCGCGCAGCCGCGCCGGGTCGAGCGAGCCGGGCGGGCCGTCATGGACCACGCGACCGTGCAGCATCCCGATGATCCGGTCGCAATAGGCGCGCGCCGCGTCGAGCGTATGAAGATTGCAGATCACGGTGATGCCGTCCTCGCGGTTGATGCGCGCGAGCGTGTCCATCACCATCGTCGCCGCGCGCGGGTCGAGCGAGGCGATCGGCTCGTCGGCGAGGATCAGCCGGGGCGCCTGCGCCAGCGCGCGCGCGATGGCGACGCGCTGCTGCTGGCCGCCCGACAGCTGGTCGGCGCGGTGCAGCGCGAAATCGGCCATGTCGAGCCGGTCGAGCGCCTCGACGGCCAGCGCCCTGTCCTCGACCGGATAAATTCCGAGCAGCGAGGTGATCGTCGGCTGCGCGTTCAGCCGCCCCATCAGCACGTTGGCGAGCACGCTGCGCCGCTTCACCAGCCCGAACTGCTGGAAGATCATCGCGCACGCCCGCCTCCAGCGCAGCAGCGCCCGCCCGCGCAGCGCGGTGACGTCGACCCCGTCATGCAGGATGCGCCCTGCGCTGGGCTCGACAAGTCGGTTGATCATGCGCAGCAGCGTCGACTTTCCCGCGCCGGACCGCCCGATCACCCCGACCATCTGGCCGTTCGGGATCGCGAGCGACACGTCGCTGACTGCAGGCGCGTCGGCGCCGAACCGTTTGGTGAGCGCCTGCAGTTCCAGCATCGGCCAGCCCCTCTTGAAGCGCGCCGGCGGTCGCCCGCCGGCGCACGCGGCGTCACTGGCCGCGGCGCAACTGCTGGCCGAGGCGGCGCATCTCGATGATCTCGGCGTAATCCTCGTGGGCGACCTCGCGCAGACCCGCCGAAGTGCCGTCGGTCATCGCGTCGAAGGCTTCGCGGTTCTCGGCGGGCAGCGCGATCAGCGCCGCCCGCACAGCCTCGATCATCTCGGGCGGGAGATCGGCGCGCATCCCGATCACGACATCAGGGATGATGTTGGAGCGCCAGATCACCCGCGTGGCGCCCTCGGGGATCAGCCCGCTGTTCACCATCCGCGTCGTCACCGACCGGTCGGGCGCGGTCTCCCACGAGGCGGCGGCGTCATACGTTCCGTCGATCACGGCGAAGACGCTGTTGTTGTTTCCGCCGGAGAACCCAGTCTTGCTGAAATAGCTCTCGGGATCGACGCCCATCTCGTGGAAGGCGAAGCTCGGCACCAGATAGCCGGACGTCGAACCGGGGTCGGAATAGGCGAAGCTGCGGCCTTTCAGATCCTCGAAGCTCTGGATGTCGCTGTCGCTGCGCACGATGATGACGCCGCGATAGCCCCAGTTCCCCTGTGCGTCGAGCAGCGAGACCATCGGCGCGAGATTGCCCTCGGTCACCTCATGGGCCGTCGCGTAGCCGGATGCGCCGAAATAGAACATCTCGATCTGGCCCGAGAGCAGGGCCTCGACCACGCCGGCGACGTCGGCGGTGACCTTGACGTCCACCGGCACGCCGAGCGCGGCGCTCAGATGCTCGGTGACCGGGCTGTAGCGGGCGCGCCGCTCCTCCTCGCTCTCCGAGGCGGACATGCCCCAGCGAATCTGCGGAACCTCGGCGCGCCAGTCGGCGCCGAGCGCATGAGTGGCGGACAGCGCCGCGAAAGCGGCGGCGAGCAGGCGCATGCGCATCGGGAAACCTTTCTTCGGGATCGCGTGAGTGCGACGCCAACCTGTATACAGGTTGGCGGTGACAGGTTGATGACGCTGCGGCGGCTATCTGCGGGTCGCGCCGATCTGCGGTGCGGGCTCCGCCGCGATCAGCCGCAGGATCGCCGCCGCGTCGCGCTCCGCGGCGATGGCGCGCCGCAGCGTCAGCGCCGCCTCCAGCGCCGCGCCGGGCTCGGCCCTGGCCTCCGCCATCCGCCAGCGCACCATGCGCCAATGGGCGGCCGCGTGGCTCTCCTGCAAGATCGGATCGACCATCAGCGCGCCGGCTGCGCGCAGGATCGCGGCGCGCTGGTCGAACACCGCCGAGAGCGGATCTCGCTCTGTCGGCGCCGCGACGGGCAGGTCGGCGGGCGGGTCGGCGGTGGCGGTCGCAAGCTCCGTCGCAAGGCGCAGGACGCCGCGCAGCAGCGCGAGATGCGCCGGGGCCTGATCGGCCTCCAGCGGCGCGACGCTTGTGCCGATGCCGGTTCGGGTCTCGACCAGCCGTTCATAGGCGAGCCGCTGAAGCGCCTGCCGCACGGGCGTGCGGCTGACGCCGAATCGGGCGGCCAGCGTGGTCTCGTGCAGCAGCATCGCCTCGGTCGGGTCGCCGGAGCAGATCATGCGCCGCATCGCCTCGACCATCGCCTCGACGCCTCCGGGCCCGCCGTTCATCTGCGCCAAGTCTCGTCCAGCCTCCGCGACCAGATGCATCGGGTTGCGCCGATTTAACGTCGCGCCATTATGCGCGGCAACGGCGGTCTGCAAGCTTTTCGCAGGGATCCAGCATGCGCGCGCGACACGACCCGCCCGACGCAGCCGAGGCTGCGCTGGGGTTTCGGACGACGATCGCGCTGCCCGATGGCGGCGCAGCGCTGATGCTGGCCTATCCCGGCCTCGACATCGCCGTCGACGGGCGGGCGTGGATCGATCCCGACGCGATGCGGGAGGTCGTGGCGCGGCTCGCGGCGCGGCGGGTCGCGATCCTGATCTCGCTGGCCTGCCGGCGCGAGTTGCCGCACGGGGCCGGCGCGCTGCTGTCGCGGCTTTGCTCCGCGCAGGCGATCCGACTGGCGCGTCTGCCGATCGCCGACTACGCCGCGCCGGGGCGCCGCTGGCTCGCGGCGATGGCGCGCTTCGGCGGGCGACTGGACGCCCTGACCGCAAGCGGTCGCCCTGTCGCGCTGTGCTGCCAGTACGGGGCGGGCCGCAGCGGCGCGGTGGCGGCGTTTCTGCTGATGCGGCAAGGTTGCCCTGCGCCGTCGGCGATTTCGCGCGTGCGCGCAGGCTTCGCGGAGGCGATCGAGTCCGACGCGCAGCGGGAGTGGCTGGAGGCCGTCCGGGCGCCGCAGCCCGGCGCCGGGTCACCCATGGTCGCGCTGCGCCACTGAGCCCGGGAACCGTGCGCCAGATGTAGTCGGTCAGCTGCGGCGCGCCCTCGGCCAGCGCCGACAGGCTGACCTGCCCGATCTCGAGGGAGATGAGCGTCGCGACGAGGAAGGCGGCGGCGATGAGCAGGGCGCTCCGCCGCCGGGCGAGGCGGGCCTCCTCAGACGCCCGCGCCGGCGAGGTCGCCACGGGAGAAGTCGAGATCGCCGGCGCGCCCTATCTCGGGCGGATGATCCCGGTGCGCGATCTCGCGGGCAATGTGGCGGGGGCTGCGCATCTGCTCGCGCCGCTGGGCGGCCTCGTCGCGACCAACACGGAGATGAACCGGATGGCGGCGGCGGCCGGCGCGGCGGCGCTCGCGCTCGCGCCGAACTGTCGCGAAACTGACATGCGCTTCGGTTACCCCTCCCTCGAACTTCATCCGGGAGAGACCGATGCGCAACCGACTGACCCTCGCGGCCCTCGCAGCCTTCGCCATCGCCGCCGATGCGCGCGGCGCCGCCGCCGAAGACCTCACGCTCTATTGCAGCCCGCAGATCGAATGGTGCGACCTGATGGTCGAAGCCTTCACCCGCGAGACCGGGATCACGGTCGCGATGACGCGCAAGAGCTCGGGAGAGACCTTCGCGCAGATCAAGGCCGAAGCCTCGAATCCGCGCGGCGACGTGTGGTGGGGCGGCACTGGCGACCCGCATCTGGCCGCCGCCGAGGAAGGGCTGACCGAGGAATACCGTTCGCCGATGCTGGCCGAACTGCACCCCTGGGCGCAGAAGCAGGCCGAGCAGTCCGGCTATCGCACGGTCGGCATCTACGCCGGCGCGCTCGGCTTCGGCTACAATGCCGAGATGCTGGCCCAGGCTGGGGCCGACGCCCCCGCATGCTGGGCCGACCTGCTGAACCCCGCCTTCAAGGGCGAAATCTCCGTCGCCAACCCCAACTCCTCGGGCACGTCCTACACCATGCTCGCCACGATGGTGCAGCTGATGGGCGAGGATGCGGCCTTCGACTACCTCAAGGCCCTGCACCCCAACATCGCCCAGTACACCAAGTCCGGCTCCGCCCCGATCAAGGACGCGGCGCGCGGCGAAGTCACCGTCGGCATCGTGTTCCAGCACGACGCGGTGACCCAGCGCGTCGAGGGCTTCCCCATCGTCACGGTCGCCCCCTGCGAGGGCACGGGCTATGAGATCGGCTCGATGTCCATCGTCAAGGGCGCGCCGAACCTCGAGAACGCGAAGAAGTTCTACGACTTCGCGCTGCGCGCCGACATCCAGTCCCGCGCCGCCGAGGCCAAGGCCTATCAGGTGCCCTCCAACATGGGGGCGACCGCGCCCGAGGAAGCGCCGGACTTCTCCACCATCAAGCTGATCGACTACGACTTCGCCACTTTCGGCTCTTCGGAGACCCGCGCGCGTCTGCTGGCCCGCTGGGACTCGGAAATCGGCGCGCTGGCGAACTGATTCCTGCGTGACGGCCCCGGCCGCCATGCGCGGCCCTGCCGCCTCGGCCGCGGGCAGGGCCGCCGATCGCCTGCTGCGGATCCCGCTCGGCCTAGGCTGGGCGGGGTTCCTTCTTCTTCCATGGGCGGACCTGCGCGCCGGCTTCTGGGGCTTGGGCTGGCTGGCCTCGGGCTGGCCGCTCGCGGGCGACGCGACGCCGGCGCTCGTCCGCAGCCTCGACGGCTCGGCGCCCTGGCTTGCGCCGCTGATTCTCGCGCTGGCCGCGCCCCTGTTCGCGCTGGGCCGCAATCGCGGCGATCCGTCGCGCGCCGCGATCCTGATCGGGGCGGGGGCCGGCGGTCTGATCTGGCTGATGCTGCAAGGTTTCGGGATCGGCCTTCCGGGCCGCGCCTCGGGCCTCATGTCGGCGCTGTTCGGCGCGGACGCCGCGCAGCCCGGCATGGGCGTCGGCGCCGCGCTGACCGCGCTCGGCCTGCTGTTCCTGCTCACCGAAGGGCTCGCCGGGCGCGGCGCTGCGCGCGGCGACGCCTTCACCGCCGGGACGATCGGGCTGGTGGTCGCGCTGGTGGGGCTCTTCATCTTCCTGCCGGTCGGTCTGATGGTCGGCGGCGCCTTCGCCGGCCCCTCGGGCGCCGCCGATTTCGCGCTGGCGCTCGGACGCTTCGGCGACAGCCGCATCTGGTCGCTCGGCTGCGTCACGGGCGCGGGCGGCTGCGGCACGGCGTGGAACACGGTGTTCCTCGCCACGATGACCGGGTTATCCACGACGCTGCTGGGCCTCGCCTTCGCGCTGGTGGTGGCCCGCACCCGCGCGCCGGGGCGGCGGACGCTGCGGCTCCTGTCGATCCTGCCGATCATCACGCCGCCCTTCGTGATCGGGCTCGCGCTGATCCTGCTGCTCGGCCGCTCCGGCGTGGTCACGCAAGGCTTGTGGGAGTGGTTCGGGATCAGGCCGACCCGCTGGCTCTACGGCTTCACCGGGGTCTGGATCGCGCAGACGCTGGCCTTCACCCCCATCGCCTTTCTCGTGATCATCGGCGTGGTCGAGGGCGTCAGCCCCTCGGTCGAGGAAGCGGCGCAGACGCTGCGCGCCTCGCCGATGCAGACCTTCTTCACCGTCACCCTGCCGCTGATCCGCCCCGGCCTCGCCAACGCCTTCCTGCTGAGCTTCATCGAGAGCATGGCCGATTTCGGCAATCCGATGGTGCTGGGCGGGTCGTTCAACGTGCTGGCGACCGACATCTTCTTCGCCATCGCCGGGGCGCAGTACGATGCGGCGCGGGCCGCCGTGCTGGCGGTCGTGCTGCTCGGCTTCACGCTCGGGGCGTTCTGGCTTCAGAACCAGTGGCTTGGACGGCGGCTCTACGTCACTGTGACAGGCAAGGGCGACGGCGGCCAACCGCTCGCGCTGCCGAAACCGGTCGCGCGGGCGGCGTTGGCGGTCGCCTTGCCCTGGGCCGCCTTCACCGCCGTCGTCTATCTGATGATCCTGTTCGGCGGTTTCGTCGAGGTCTGGGGGCGCGACCACAGCCTGACCCTGCGCCACTACGCGCAGGCCTTCTCCATCGGCTGGTCGGAGTTCGGAATCGTCTGGTCCGGCGCCGCCTGGAACAGCTTCTTCACGACTTTCTGGGTGGCGGCGATCTCCGCCGTGCCGACCGCGGCGCTCGGCCTGCTGATCGCGTGGCTGCTGGCGCGGCAGAATTTCGCCGGCAAGCGCGCCTTCGAGTTCGGTGCGATGCTGTCCTTCGCCATCCCCGGCACGGTGATCGGCGTCAGCTACATCATCG
>NZ_DAIQNN010000081.1:0-12461 GCF_036788415.1 Rubrimonas sp.
CCGGAGGAGTTCGCGGCCGACGCCGGCTATCGCGCCGCCTCCGCCGCAGGGCTAGACATCGCCGTGCTCGGCAATCACGAGTTCGACCGCGGCGCCGAGATGCTGCGGATCGGCGTCGAGCGGGACGCCGCCTTCCCGATCCTCTCGGCCAACATCCACGGCTCCGCGCACATGCGCCGCGACCGCGACTACCACGCGGCGGCGATCCTCGAGGCCAAGGGGCTGCGGATCGGCGTGATCGGCCTGACCACCTCCGTCGATACCCGCGTCGGGACCGAGGCCGACCCCGGCCTCGCAGTGGCGAGCCCGGTCGCGGCGCTCGAGAACGTGACGCCCGCAGTCTCGGCGGTCTCCGACGTCGTCGTGATCCTGTCCCATTGCGGCTACGGCGCCGGCGCGCATCAGAGCGGTCGCGCCGCCTTCGCCCGCCGCATCGACGACGGCGACTTCGCGCTGGCGGAGCGCGCGGGCGCGCTGACCGACAAGCCCGTGGTGCTGATCGGCGGCCACACCCACACGACGCTGAACGAGCGCGGCCTCGACCCCGACAACGTCCTGAACGGCGTGCTGATCGCGCAGGCCTCCGCGAACGGCCGCCACCTCGGCGACGTCGCCATGTCGATCTCCGCCGAGAACGGGCGGCGGGGCTGGTTCACCAATGTGTCGCTGCACGCCACCAAGCGTCGCGACGACCGTCTGAAGCCCGGCGACGCAGGCTATGAGGCCGCCGAGAAGGACGAGGATTACGACGCGGGCTTCGAGGCCGAGGTGATCGCGCCGATGATCGCGGCGCTCGACGCGAAGCTGGCCGAGACCATCGGCGAAGTCGTCGACCCGGAGGGGCTGCTGTCGCGCGAGCGCACCATCGCCGACCGCTACATTGGCGAGACGGCGCTCGCGAACTTCATGAACGACGCGCTGGTCGCGCGGTCCGCCACTTTCCCCAACGGCGCGGTGGACCTCGCGCTCTTCAACGCCACGGGACTTGCGGCGGGCGTCGAAGAAGGGCCGTTGAGTTTCCGCGCGTGGTTCGACGTGATGCCCTACGCCGATCAGGTCCATGTGGCCGCGATCACCGGCCGGCAGCTTCAGGAGATGCTCGACAGCAACGCCAAGCGCGTGCTGAGGCCCGAGGAATTGGCTGAAGCCGACCTGAACGGGTTTGTCTCCCGCGGCTTCCTGCACTTCTCGAGCGGCCTGCGCTATGCGATCGCTCTGGGCGCCTCTGCGGCCGACGCCCGCGCCGTCGACGTCGAGGTGCTGGGCCGGCCGCTCGCCGAGCAGCTCGACCGGACCTTCACGCTCGCGATCAACAGCTACATCCAGCTCGGCGGCTTCGGAGAGGCGTGGAACGGGGCGCCGATCTTGGGCGGGGCGCCCGGCGAGATTCCGGGCCTCGACATTCGCGGCTGGAGCTACAACCACACCGGCCTCGTCTACCGCAACGAGATCATCGCCCAGATCCGCGCGCTCGGCGCCGTGTCGCCCGACACCGGGATCGCGCTCGACGGACGGCTGCGGGTCGTCTGAGGTCGTCGGCTGACGGCCACGGCGGGGCAAGGCGCGCGAGGCGCCGTCGATCATCCCGGCCTGACGGGATTTCCGTCCGTTTCGCGCGGGGATCCGGTCAGTCTTTCAGAGGGACTGCGGCGAGAAGCGGCCAGGCGGCCTCCCCCAGCGCCAGCATCGCCGCGCCGGGCTGGTTGTGATCAAGGCCGCGGAGCGCCCGCAGCCGGGCGATCTCCATGCGCCAGTCGCCCCCCCCTGTGCGCGCCAGATGCAGGGCGACGGCGACGACCGAACGGCTGCGCCCGCCCCGGCAATGCACCAGCAGGCCCCCGGGGCGGTGGTCGGGATAGCTCGGCTTGCCCGGCGCGGCCTGCGCCCGCATCCCCGAGATGGCCAGCGCCGCCGCGACGAGATGGACCGGCGCGTCGCCCGGCCCGTCGATCAGCCCGATCTTGGCGCGGCGCAGGACCGTCCCGTCCGGAAGCGTCAGCGGCGGGACGTCGGCGTTCACGGCGAGGTTGAGCGTCTGGGCGATCCCGCGCCGGGCCAGCGTCTCCGCGTCGCAGGCGGCGGCGAGATTGCCCAGCCACAGCCCCGCCGCGACGGGGACGATCGCCGGACGCGCGTCCTCGCGCGCTTCCCGTTCAAGGTCTTCGTCCATCCTGTGGCCTTTCGCACGGTCCGGCGTCTGGGTAGCCCCGGGTAGCCAGCGCAGGCAAGAGCGCGCGCGTGTCATAAATCCTTGCCTTTCCGGTACGACCGCGCGCCCGGAAACTGGCGCGCATGAAGTTCGACGCCGCCGCACCGACAGCGCCGCCCGCTGCGCCGCCCGCGCGCCTGCAGGCGCTGCGCTGGCGCGCGCGGCTCGCGCTGCGCGATCCGGCCACGCTCGCGGCGGTCGCGCTGTCGCTGGTCTTCGCCTGGCTGATCGTCGCGCCGGTCGTCTCGATGCTGGCCGAGGCGGTCCGCGTGCAGTTCCCCGACGCCCGCCGCATCGGCGCCGATCCGGGGTCTTTCACGACCTATTACGTCGAGCGGGCGCTCATCTCACGCGTCGCCGACCCGCTCTTCTGGACGCCGCTGCGCAACACGCTGGCGGTGGCGCTGGCGGGGATGGCGCTGGCGCTGGCGCTGGGCGGCGTGCTCGCCTGGCTGCTCGCGCGCTCCGACATGGGCGGCCGGCGCTGGTTCGCCTCGGCGCTGATCGTCCCATATATCCTCCCTGGCTGGACCTTCGCGCTGGCCTGGACGACGCTTTTCAAGAACCGCTCGACCGGCGGGCATCAGGGCTGGTTCGAGGGGCTCGGTTTCTCCCCGCCCGACTGGCTCGCCTATGGCGGCCTGCCCATCGCCATCGTCATGGGGCTGCACTACGCGCCCTTCGTGATCCTTCTGGTCGGCGGCGCCCTGCGCAACATGGACGCCCAGCTCGAGGAGCAGGCGCGGGTGCTCGGCGCGACGCAGGCGCAGGCGGCGCGGCGCATCGCGCTGCCGCTGATGCGGCCGGCGCTCGTCTCGGCGGCGATCCTCGTCTTCGCCGAGTGCATCGGCGATTTCGGCGTGCCCTATGTGCTGGGTCTGCCGGTCAATTTCGACGTGCTGTCGACGTCGCTCTATCGCAGCGTCGGCTCCCGGCAGACCGGGATGGCGGCGGTGATCGCGGCGGCGATCCTGCTGCTCGGCGCGGCCTCGCTCGCCATCGACCTGTGGCTCTTGCGCGAGGCGCGGCGCTTCGCCGTGATCGGCGCCAAGGGCGCGATCGACCGTCCGGCGGGGCTCGGGGCGTGGCGCTGGCCGGCGGCGGGGCTGGCGGGGGCTGTGGTCGCGGCGGGCGTGGCGATCCCGCTCGGCGTGCTGACGCTCTCGACGCTGATGCGCGCGCCCGGGAATTTCGCGGCGTCGAACTTCACGCTGGACTATTGGATCGGGAGCGGGCTCGACACGGTGGGTCTGCCGCAGGGGCTGCTGATCAGCGGCGAGTTCTGGGCGGCCGCGTGGAACACGCTGCGCATCGTCGGGACGGCGGCGCTGCTCGCGGGCCTGCTGGGGCTGATGGTCGGCCACGCCGCCACGCGCACGCCGGTCCGTTGGCTCGGCGGCTTCCTGCGGCAGGTGACGTTCCTGCCCTATCTGGTTCCCGGCGTCGCCTTCGCCTTCGCCTATCTCACCCTGTTCGCCGTTCCGCGCGGGCCGATCCCCGCGCTCTACGGCACGACGCTCCTGCTGGTGCTGGCGCTCGTCGCCGATCAGATGCCCTTCGCCTCGCGCGCCGGGATCAGCGCGATGATGCAGCTCGGACGCGCGCCCGAGGAGGCCGCGCAAGTGCTCGGCGCGGGGTTCTGGAGCCGGATGCGGCGGATCGTGCTCCCGATCCAGCGCCGGGCGCTCTTCACCGCCGTGCTGCTGCCCTTCATCTCCGGCGCCAAGAACCTCACGCTGTTCGCGCTGCTCGCCGTGCCGGGGCTCGACGTGCTGACGACCTTCTCGCTGCGGCTGGTGGACTACAACTATCTGCAGGCGGCCAACGGCGTGGTGCTGACGATCGCGCTGATCAGCTTCGCCGGCGCGCTGCTCGGCCAGCGCCTGCTCGGGGTGGACCTCGCCGCGGGGCTGGGCCGATGAGCGCCGGGGCCTCGCTGTCCGGCGTGGTCAAGCGCTATGGCGAGGCCGTGGCGGTGGACGGCGTCGATCTCGACGTCGCGCCGGGGGATTTCCTCTGTCTTCTGGGGCCGTCGGGCTGCGGCAAGACGACCGTTCTGCGGATGATCGCCGGGCTCGAAGCGCCGAGCGCGGGGCGCATCGCCATCGGCGGGCGCGTCATGGCCGATCCGGAAGCGGGCGCGTTCGTCCCGGCCGAAGGGCGCGACCTTGGGCTCGTCTTCCAGAACTACGCGCTGTGGCCGCATCTGACCGTGCGCCGCAACGTCGATTTCGGGCTGCGGTTGCGCGGCGCACCGCCCGCGACGCGCGACGCGGAAGCCGAGGCGGCGATGCGGCTGCTGGGCGTGGCGGAGCTCGCCGGGCGCTACCCCTCGCAGCTCTCGGGCGGCCAGCAGCAGCGCGTGGCGATCGCCCGAACGCTCGCCGTCAGGCCGCGGATGCTGCTGCTCGACGAACCGCTGTCCAATCTCGACGCGCGACTGCGGCTGGAGATGCGCGCCGAACTCAAGCGCCTGCACGCGGCCACCGGGGCGACGGTCATCTTCGTCACCCACGACCAGTGGGAGGCGATGACGCTGGCCTCCACCATCGCCGTGATGCGCGCGGGCCGGATCGAGCAGGTCGGCCCGCCCGAGGCGATTTACGACCGCCCCGCCACCCGCTTCGTCGCCGAGTTCGTCGGCGCCCCGCCCATCAACATGGCGGCGCTCGACGGCCCCTCGGCGCTGGCCGCGGCGATGCGCCCGCACGCGCCGGAAGCTACCGCCGAGATCGGCCTGCGCCCCGAGGCGCTGCGGCTCGGCCCCGGCCCCGTCGCGCTTCAGGCGCGCGTCGAGGGCGTGTTGCCGACCGGCGGGGCATGGATCGTCGAACTCGGCTGCGCCGGCGGCCCGCTCTTCCACCTCGCCCATCAGCGCCCCGACGCCGCGGCGGGCGCGATGGTCCCCGTCTCCTTCGATCCGGCCGCCGCGCACTGCTTCGACGCGTCCGGCCGGCGCCTGCCCGCGCCTGTCCCCCACCCCCCGCACACGGAGATGCTTCATGCGACATGACCTCACCCGCCGCGCCGCGCTGGCGCTCGCCGCCGCCGCCCTCGCGCTTCCCGCCGCGGCGAGCGACTTCGACCTCGACGCGCTGATCGAGGCCGCGAAGGCCGAGCCGCCGATCACGGTCTATGACAGCACCAGCAAGATCAAGGGGATGGCCGAAGCCTTCACCGCCAAATACGGCGTGCAGGCGACGGGCCAGAAAGTCTCGGCCGACGATCAGGTCGAGCTGGTCCTGCGCGAGGCGCAGGCCGGCGCCGTCCGCGGCGACGTGGTGATCCTCGGCGACGCGCCGGCGGGCGTGCTCGAGCTCATCCCGCAGGGCGCGATGGAGAGCTGGCTGCCGCCCGACCTCGCCGACAGGATCCCCGCGCAGTTCCAGAACCCGCTGGTCCCCAACAACTCGCCGGTGGTCTGGGCGTTCAACACCGGCGCTGCGGAAACCTGCCCCTTCGGCAATGTCTGGGAGCTGACCGAGCCCGAATTCCGCGGTCGGGTCGCGCTGCAGGATCCGCTCAAGCGCGGCGAGCTGGTCGACTTCTTCAACCAGATGGAGACGCATGGCGACGCGACGATGGCCGCCGCCTTCCAGGCCCGCTACGGCGAAGCCTTCGACGCCTCGCAAGGCTCGGCGACGGCGGCCTGGGTGGCCAGGCTCGCCGCCAACGCGCCGCTGCTCACCGAAAGCGACCAGGCGATCGCCGACGCAGTCGGCGCCCCCGGCCAGACCGAGAGCTTCGTCGGGATCGTCTCGACGGCGAAGTTCCGCGACAACGCCGCCAAGGGCTACCAGCTCGGCTTCTGCGCCGACGCCGAACCCTTCGCCGGCTTCGCCAACCCCAAGCTCGCCCTGATCGCGACCGGCACCAAGAGCCCCAACGCCGCGAAGCTGTTCGTCCGTTACGTGATGACCCCCGAGGGCATCGCGCCGCAGACCGAGGACGGCAAGATGCCGACTCATCTCGACGCCGCGCTCCCCGCAGACGAGCCCTCGGGCGTCGGCGGCGCGGTGGACCGGGTGTTCTTCTTCAACGCCGCCACCGCCGCCGACGATTTCGACCGGCGGCAGGACTGGCAGGACCTCTGGCGCCTGAGCTACGCGCGCTGAGCGCCGCGTCGCCAACTGGCGCACGGGCGCGGCGGCGCAAATCCGCCGCGCCCTCGCATTTTTTCTCCGTCTAGCCAGGAAAGCCCGCTCATGAACACCGACTCCGTCTCCCGCCGTCACGCGCTGGCCGGCCTCGCCGGCGGCGCGGCCCTGCTCGCCGCCCCCGGCGTGCTGCGCGCTCAGACGAAGACCGTCGCGGTCTACACCGCCTTCGTCGATGCGGTGAACGCTCTGGCCCCCGCTTTCACCGCCGCGACCGGCTTCACCCTCGAGACCGTCGCAGCCGGCTCGGGCGAGCTGATCGCACGCGTCAGGGCCGAGGCCGCGCGCCCGCTCGGCGACTGCGTGATCTCGATCGGCGGCGAGGGGATCGACGCCAACTCCGAGGCGTTCGAGGCCTACGCCCCCGCCGGGATCGACGCCGTGCGCGCGGACATCAAGGTCAGCGACATCTGGTCGCCGTTCTCGGTCACGGTGCCGGCGGTGCTGTGCGTCAACGCCGACCTCGTGTCCGAGGCCGAGACGCCGACCGCATGGGCTGATCTCGCCGATCCGAAGTGGAAGGACCGCGCGGCCTACGCCGGGGCCGACAAGTCCGGCTCGGCGCTGATCCAGATGCTGCAGATCGTGCACACCGCCCCGAGCGACGAGGCCGGCTGGGCGCTGTTCGAAGCGATGTTCCCGAACTTCATCGTCACGGGCAGCTCGGGTGCGGTGCCGCGCGGCGTGGCTGGCGGGGAATACGCCGTCGGCCTGACGCTGGAGGACAGCGCCCAGCGCTTCATCGACGGCGGCGCGCCGATGCGCACGGTCTACCCGACCGAGGGCGTGGCCCTGTCGGCCGACGCCATGGCGCTGATCAAGGGCGGGCCGAACCCCGAGGGCGCGCGGGCGCTGCTCGACTACGTCGTCTCGCCCGAGGGGCAGGCGCTGATCGTCGGCAATTTCGGCCGCCGACCGATCCGCGACGACGTCGCCGCGCCGGCGAACGTGCCGCCGGCGACCGAGCTGCCCGTGAACAACCCCGATCCCGCGTGGGTCCGCGCCGCGACGCCAAAATACCGCGAGCTCTATCTCGCGCTCGCCCGGGCCTGAGGCCCGCGTGGACGACGCCATGCCGGCGACGCGGACGGAGGCGGAGGCCCAAGGGATCGCCGCCTCTCACCTGCGCATCGAGGCGCTCTCGCGGGCCTTCGCCGACCATCGCGCGCTCGACCGCATCGACCTCGCCGTGCGGCGGGGCGAGTTGCTGACGCTGCTCGGCCCATCGGGCTGCGGCAAGACCACGCTGTTGCGCTGCGTCGCCGGCTTCGTCGCGCAGGACGCCGGACGCATCCTCCTCAACGGGCGCGCCATCGACGCGGCGCCGCCGCACCGGCGCAACTTCGGCATGGTGTTCCAGAACTACGCCGTGTTTCCCCACCTTTCGGTGGCCGAGAACGTCGCCTACGGCCTGCGCGCGCGCGGCGTCGCCGCGGCCGAGCGCGCGACGCGGGTGGCGCGGGCGCTGGGCCGGGTCCAGCTCGACCATCTGGCGCACCGCTTCCCCGACGCCCTGTCCGGCGGTCAAAAGCAGCGGGTGGGCATCGCCCGCGCGCTGGTGATCGAGCCCGACCTGCTGCTGATGGACGAGCCGCTGTCCAACCTCGACGCCAAGCTGCGCATCGAAATGCGCCAGGAGATCCGGCTGATGCAGCGCGAGCTCGGCATCACCACTCTCTACGTCACGCATGACCAGGAGGAGGCGATGTCGATCTCCGACCGCATGGCGGTGCTGCAGGGCGGCGCCATCCAGCAGATCGACAGGCCGGAGGCGATCTTCGAGGAGCCCGCCAACGCCTTCGTCGCCGACTTCGTGGGCGGCTGCAACTGGCTGGAGGCCGAGGTCGAAGGCGCATGTCTTCGTCTGCCGGGCGGGGAGGTGTTGCCGCTCGACCGTGCCGTCGCCGCGCAGGGGCCGGTGCGGCTCGGCGTGCGGGCCGAGGATCTGCGTCCGGCTCCCGGCGCCGCGCCAGGCTTCGCCGTGCGCGTCCTCGTCCGCTCCTATCTCGGGCCGCGGACGCGACTGAAGGTCGAACATCGCGCCAGCGGCGCGCGGCTCGACGTCGAACTCCCCTCCGGGCCGGACCTGCCGAGCGACGGCGAGACGATCCGCCTCGGGGTGGCGCCGGGGCGGGCGCGGCTGTTCGCGCGCGAGAACGGGCGGCGGCTGGCGTGACCGTGGCCGCTCTGGGGTCGGAGCGGAGCCTTCGGCGCGCATCGCTGCGGCGCTGGGCCGGCGACCCCTGGACGCTGGTCGCCCTGGGCGCGCTCGCATTCCTGCTGATCTTCGTCGCGCTGCCGCTGGCGGAGTTGGCGCGGCAGGCCTTCACCGGCCAGCGCAGCGGCGCCTTGGGGTTCGAGAACTTCGCCAGCTTCTTCGGCGCCGGCTTCTTCCGCCGCGCGCTCGCCAACAGCCTCGTCACCGGAGCGCTGGCGACGGCGCTGGCGCTGCTCGTCGGCCTGCCGCTGGCTTTCGTCTTCGCCCGCTACGCCTTCCCGGCCAAGCGCTGGATCGAGGTGGCGGTCCTCCTGTCGATGCTGTCGCCGCCCTTCGTCGGGGCCTACGCCTGGATCATCCTGTTCGGTCGATCGGGTTTCGTGACGCTGGCGGCGCGGGACGCGGGCATCGCGTTGCCGACGATCTACGGTCCCTACGGGATCGCGCTCGCCTCGGCTTTCAGCCTGTTCCCGCTGGTTTTCCTCGTGGTGCGCGCCGCCCTCATGCGCGTGGACCCGGCGCTGGAGGAGGCCGCCGCGAGCCTCGGTCGCCCACCCTTGCGGGTGACGCTGGGCGTGACGCTGCCGCTGGCGCTGCCGGCCGTCGTGACTGCGGCGCTGCTGGTCTTTCTCGGCGCGATCTCGGACTTCGGCACGCCGGCGATCCTCGGCGAGGGCGACCGCTATCCCGTGCTCGCGACGCTGGCCTACTCGCTCTTTGTCTCCGAGGTCGGAGGCGAGACCGGCATGGCCGCGACCACCTGCATGCTGCTGGTGGCCATCGCCTTCGCGCTGGTGCTGCTCGCGCGGCTGCTGGCGGCGCGGCGCGCGGTCGCCACCGACGTCGGCTCGCGCCGCGCGCCGGCGTCGCTGCCGGGATGGCGCGGGCGGGCCATGGCCGTCAGCGTCGCGGCGCTGGTCGCGGTCACCAACCTGCCGCTGGTCGTGATCCTCGTCTCCTCGGTGCTCCAGGTGCGCGGCGTGGTGTTCCAGCCGGTGCTGACGCTGGACAACTATGCGAGGGCCTGGGCGATCATCGGCGGCGCGCTGAGCAACAGCCTGATGTTCGCGGGCGTCGCGCTGGTGGTCACTGTGGTCGCCGGCGCCGCGCTCGGCTACTTCGTCACGCGCCGATCGGGCCCCCTCGCCCGCGCCATCGATTTGCTGGTCATGATCCCGTACGTCGTGCCGGGCACCGTGCTGGGCATCGGCTACGCGCAGGTGTTCAGCGGCCCGCCGCTCTTTCTGACGGGCACGGCGACGATCATCGGGCTGGTCTACGTCGTGCGGCGGTTGCCCTACATGACGCGGGCGGCGGCGTCCTCGGTGTTCCAGATCGACGCGAGCCTCGAGGACGCCTCGCAGAACCTGGGCATGCACCCCGCGCGCGGCTTCGCGCGGGTCATGGTCCCGCTCATGCGCCCGGCCATTCTCGCCGGCGCCGCCATCGCCTGGGTAGAAATCCTCAACGAACTGTCGGCGTCGATCGTGCTGTACACCGGCGCGACGCGCACCTTGCCGATCGCGGCATATCAGCAGTCGCTCGGCGGCGACGTCGGCATCGCGGCGGCCTACGCGGCGATGCTCGTCGGCGTGACGGTCGCCGCGCTCGTCCTTTTCGCGCTGGCCGGCGGCATGCGCGAGGAGCGGCTCGACGCGGCGCCTTGAGAGCGGCTGCGCCCGCGCAGAGCAGCGCTCTGGCGTCCGCGGCACGGTTTCGGCGCTGGCTCTCGGAGATCCCGGAATCGAGCTGGGTCGGGCGATTCATCATGGCGGTCGGCGGCGCTGCCGGCCCCGGACGATCGTCGACGCCTCGAACACGGCGAGCGTCGACATCCTCCAGCCGGATTTGCGCCGCGTCAGGAAACCGTTTACCGGGCCCCCTGCGAAAATCTCCCTAAGACAGCATCTTGACGGAAGGGTCGCGGAGATCGATGCAGCCCATCATCGGGGCGGCGCTGAGGCGATGCGGCGGAATGTCAGGATAGGCTTCGGGTTCCGCATTCATTTATCGAAGAAATCCAAGGCTCGCCCCATGCGCGGAATCGGACAGGCCCGGCATCGAAAGGGTCGACTCGGGCGCTCTGCGCCACGAATGCGCCGCGTTATCGCCAAAAGCGATGCGCATCGGCGCCGAGTGTCGTAAAGGCTCCACATGATCGCGGCAAAACGGCGGGGCGGGGGCGGCGTCGAGCCGGCGACGCGACTTACCGAGCGAGATGCGAGCGCCATGGCCGACACCACGCGAAGCGACGAGGCGAAGCCGGCCAGGGGCGCCCCCGCCGAAGTGTTCGCGGCGTTCCTAAAGCTCGGCCTCACCAGCTTCGGGGGGCCGATCGCCCATCTGGGCTATTTCCGCGACGAGCTCGTGACCCGCCGGGGGTGGCTGTCGGACGCCGCCTACGCCGATCTGGTCGCGCTGTGCCAGTTTCTGCCCGGCCCGGCGTCGAGCCAGGTGGGGTTCGCGCTGGGCATGATGCGCGCCGGCTGGCTCGGGGCGCTCGCCGCCTTCACGGCCTTCACGGCGCCCTCGGCGCTGGCGTTGGCGATCTTCGCGGCGACGGCCGCATCCATCGGCGACCCGCTCGGGACCGGCGCTCTGCACGGGCTGAAGATCGTCGCGGTCGCCATCGTGGCTCAGGCGGTCTGGGGGATGGCCCGCGCCCTCTGCCCCGACCGCGAGCGGGCGAGCATCGCGGTCGGGGCGGTCGCGATGCTGGCCGTGCTGCCGGGCGCGTTCGGCATGCTCGGCGCGATCGCGCTGGGCGCAATGGCCGGCCTCGCGCTCGGGCGCGGCGCGGCGACGCCCGTCGGCGGGCATGTCGCGATGCCGGTGACGCCCGCGCAGGCGGCGGCGGCGCTCGCCCTGTTCGTCGGGCTTCTTTTCGCGCTGCCGCTTCTGGCAGGGGCGTCGCAGACGCTCGCGATGATCGACAGCTTCTACCGCGCCGGCGCGCTCGTGTTCGGCGGCGGCCATGTCGTGCTGCCACTGCTGCAGGCCGAGGTCGTGACGCCGGGCTGGGTGAGCGAAGATGCGTTTCTCGCGGGCTACGGCGCCGCGCAGGCCGTGCCCGGACCGCTCTTCACCTTCGCCGCCTATCTCGGCGCCGCGCTCGGCCCCGAGCCGAACGGCGCGGCGGGCGCGGCGCTGGCGCTGATCGCCGTGTTCCTGCCCGGCTTTCTGATCCTGATCGGCGTGCTGCCGTTCTGGGACCGCTTTCGCGCGGCGCCGCAGGCGCAGTCGGCCATGCAGGGCGCCAACGCGGCCGTCGTCGGCATACTCGGCGCGGCGCTCCATGCGCCGGTGTTCACGAGCGCCGTCGGCGACATGCGCGACTTCGCGCTGGCGCTCGCCTGTTTCGTCGCGCTGACGGCGTGGAAGGCCCCGCCATGGTTGGTCGTGGTCTTCGCGGCCGCCGGCGGCGCGGCGCTCGCGATGGCCGGTTGAGGCTCAGCGGAAGCCGAGCGGCGATCCGCGACCTCGCCGCGACCTCGCCGCGAGCGCGACGTCGGGAGCCTCGGCCGTCATGCGCAGCGCTTGGAGATCGCGTCGCGCCACCAGCCCTCGATGCCGCACTGCGCCGCCAGCAGGTTCGCGCGCCGCGC
This sequence comes from Rubrimonas sp., assembly GCF_036788415.1. Taxonomy (NCBI): domain Bacteria; kingdom Pseudomonadati; phylum Pseudomonadota; class Alphaproteobacteria; order Rhodobacterales; family Paracoccaceae; genus Rubrimonas; species Rubrimonas sp. The sequence continues at coordinate 12,190 of NZ_DAIQNN010000081.1, forward strand.
CCGCCGCAGCGCGAGGCGGCCTGCTGCGAGAGGCTGCCGGCGTCGGAGTGCGGGGTGGTCGCGCGGTCTGCGAGGATCTCCTCGACGCGGTCGAGGCGCGCGCCGGCCGCCAAGGCCGCCTCGCCGATGCCCGCTCCCGCTGCGACTTCGTTGTACTCGGCGAACTCGGCTATTGGTACCGTCTACGAACGCCTTCGCTAAGACGAGCGCGTGAATGGAGAGCCGCTGTTCTGGCTTCAATACGCGATTGCCATGGCCGAGGCGCCTCGGCT
>NZ_DAIQNN010000082.1:0-11555 GCF_036788415.1 Rubrimonas sp.
AAGGCCTCATAGGGGGCCTTCACCGAGCTGAGCCACGGCGCAACCCAGGGATTGAGCGGGTTGTCGTCGAAGCCTACCACCGCCACATCGCCCGTCGCGGTCAACCCAGCCTCGCAGAAGCGTCGGTGCGCGCCGAAAGCGATCAGGTCGCTTGTGCAGAAAAGTCCCGATGGCGGCGGACCGATCCGCAACATCGCGTCTGCGGCGCGATAACCGATCTCGAGATGTTCGTCGCCGAGGCCCTCGCCCAGAATCGCTGGCGGCGCGCCAAGCGCCGTGGCGCGGGACGCGAACGCCTCCACGCGCTGGGTCGTCGCCGAGGACCGCAGCGGCCCGTGGATCAGCGCAAGCGGCGCGCGCCCGCGGGCGACCAGCGCCTCGGCGACCTCCATGGCCGCTGCGGCGTTGTCCACGCCGACGAAGGGCGCGTCGGCCTCGCCGGGACACTCGCGATTGACGAACAGCAACGGCGCCCCCTCCGCGCGCATGCGTGTGAGCCCCGGGCTGTCGACCGCGCCGAGCAGGACCGTGGCGCGGGCCATCTGGGCGCGCATCTCCAGAAGGTATTCGTCCTGGATGCCGGGCTGGTCGTGGCTGTCGCACAGCATCATCACAAGCCCCGCCCGGCGCAGCGCCGTCTCGGCCGCAGCGGCTATCGCGGCCATTGTCGGGTTGGCCAGGTTCGAGGCCATCAGCGCCACCATGCGGCTCTGGCGCCGGCGCAGCGAGCGCCCCGCGCTCATCGGACGATAGCCGAGTTCCGCGACCGCCCTGCGCACGCGCTCCACAGTCTCGGGCGAGGCCTTGTTGGCGACCCCGTTGACCACGCGCGAGACGGTGGCGATGGAGACCCCGGCGCGCTCCGCGACGCGCTTCAGCGGGGTCGCGCCGCCCATGCCTTCGCCGCCCTTGTCGTCGTCCTTCGCCATGCCGCGGCCCTCCGCCCGCGTCATGCGCGGGGCGGCGCTGCTTGTCCAGACGTGGCTTGCTGATGATTGGGAAAACGTTTACCCTCATTGCGCGGCATGACCGCCAAAGCGAGAAACGGGAGGAGATCGCGTGAAGCCAATGAAGGGAACCGGCGTCATGATGGCGGCGTTGCTGCTGGCCGCCACGCCCGTCGCCGCGCAGGAGATACAGATCTGGCACGACCTTGGCGACAATGGCGTCGCCTGGTTCGAGCGCGTCGGCGAGGCGTTCGCGAAGGAGCATCCGGGCGTCACGGTGCGCTCGCTGAGCTTTCCCACAGACCAATGGTTCGGGCGGGTGATCGGCGCCCTGAACACCGACACCGCGCCCGATCTGATCTTCAATAACTACGAACGCGTCATCCGCGTGCAGACCCAGACCGACCGGATCATGGACCTTGCGCCGGTGTTGGCGGCGATCGAGGATCGCGCTTTCCTCGGCGAGGACGACCTGCGTGTGGCGACCTACGACGGTCGCATGATCATCCTGCCGGTCCAGCGCGTGCAGATGGCCTTCGGTGTGCGCAAGAGCTGGCTCGACGCGGTCGGCGAGGAGTTCCCCGAGACCTGGGACGACGTGAAGCGCGTCGCCGCGAAGTTCGCGGAGGAGGACCCGGACGGCAACAGCCGCGCCGACACTTTCGGCTTCGCCCTCCAGGCGGCCCGGCCGCGCGACCTCATCCACATGCTGGACCTGTTCACCTTCGGCTCGGGCCTGCGGCACACGCTGATCGACCCCGAGGGGAACATCACCATAGACCAGCCCGGCCACGCCGAGGTGCTGGAGGAGTTTCTGAAGACCTACTCCACCTACGGCTTCGTCGCGCCCGACACGATCAACCACAGCTTCACCGAGATGTATCAGGTGATCGAAGGCGGCCGCGGCGGCATGTTCCGCGTCGGCGACTGGAACGTGAACAAGTGGGACGGGCAGGACGTGCTGGCCGGCGACTTCGTGGTCGGTCCCTGGCCCGCCTTCGCCGAGGATCGGGAGGCTGCGGTGGTGATCGGCGGCATGCGCGGCGTCGCCATTCCCGAAAACGCGCCGAACCGCGATCTGTCCGTCGCCTTCGCGAGTTTCCTGCTGGGCCTCGAGGCGCAGCAGGCTTCGCTGGAGAAGGTGGGCGCCGCGGTTCGGACCGACCTCGACATCTCGTCGCTGTCGCCGCGGCGGCAGACCTTCGCCCGCGCCGAATACTCCCTGACTGCCTACGACTTTCCCGAGTCCATCCACCCCTTCTACCCGGAGCTCGAGGCCGCCTTCCATCGCAAGCTGCTCGACGGCATCGCCAACCCGCCCTCGGACTGGCAGGCCTTCATCGCCGAGACCGCAGGCGAGATGCGCGCCCTCGCCGCGACGCTGAAGCAGTGAACCCGCGCGGGGCCGAGAACTCGGCCCCGCCGCCCCATCTCGGAGTAGACTGCGCATGAGCCGCGCGCTCGCGGAGGCCTGGCGGGGCCGCACGCTTTACCTGTTCGTGCTGCCCTTCGCCGCGCTGACCATCCTGTTCGGCGTGTGGCCCATCGTCCTGTCGGTCGAGGTCTCGCTGACCCAATCGGCCACCGCGCTGCGGGCGGAGCCGACCTATGTCGGGCTCGCGAACTACGCCCGCGTGCTGGCCGACCCGATTTTCGCCGCCTCGCTGACGCGCACGCTGTTCTATGCCGCCATGGCGGTCGTGCTGAACCTCGCCTTCGCGCTGGCCATGGCGACGTTGCTGGACAGCTCGCTGATCGGGCGTGGCAACTACCTGATCCGGCTCGCGATCTTCCTACCGGTGGTGACGCCGGACGTCGCCGGCTACGTCGTGTGGCGATGGTTGTTCGACCGCTCCTTCGGCGCGGTCAACGCGGGGCTGGCGCATCTGGGCGCACCCGGCTTCGCCGGGCTGTCGAGCCCCGATACGGCGATGATCGCGATCCTGATCGCCGAGCTCTGGCACCACGCCGGGTTCTACATGATCATCTTCCTCGCCAACCTCGCGATCCGCGACCGCGCGCTGGAGGAGGCGGCGGCGATAGATGGCGCGACGCCGTGGCAGCGCTTCCGCTTCGTGATCCTGCCCCAGCTGCGACCGGCGCTGATCATCAATATCGTCTATGCGACGATCCAGTTCCTGAAGACCTTCACCGTCGTGGTGGTCATGACGCGCGGCGGGCCGAACGACGCCACGAACTTCGTGAGCTACTACGCCTACCAGCTGTTCGATCAGGGCCGCTATGGCGAGGCGACGGCCATGGCGACGATCCTGTTCGCGGTCGTCATCGTGCTGTCGCTGGGCGCGTATTTGCTCAGCGCGCGGGGCGACTGGCGATGATGGTGCAGGACCGCGGGCGCCGCCGCGTCGCACAGATCATCGCCCATGCCGTCGCGATACCCGTGGCGGCGCTGTTTCTCTACCCCTACTGGTGGATGCTCATCAGCGCCTTTCGGCGCACCACGGACGTGATGTCCGACCCGTTGCGCCTGCTGCCGGAACGGTTCGACCCGGCGGTCTTCGCCGCCATCGGGCGCGTCGGCGGCGTGGACCTGTGGGTCTACATCGCCAACAGTTTCGTCATCACCATCGCCTCGACCGTCATCAGCGTGGCGGTGACGGCGCTCGGAGCCTATGCGCTCGTGCGCAAGCCCAAGCTTCCCGGGTTCCGGTTCCTGCGCTTCGGCTTCCTGGTGACGATCATGTATCCCTACATGCTGCTGGTCATCCCCGTCTACATCGTCATGTTCAAGCTCGGGCTGCTCGGGACCTATGCCGGCATCATCCTGTTTCTCGCGCTGGGCCCGATCCAGTTTTTCCTGTTCGATCAGTTCTTTCGCGCAATACCCAAGGACATCATCGAGGCGGCCCTGATCGACGGGGCGACGGAACTGCAGGTGTTGCGCAAGATCGTCGTGCCGCTGGCGCGGCCCGTGGTGGTGACAGTCGCGATGATCACGTTCCTTCTGAACTGGGCGCAGTGGTTCCCGGTGCTGGTGATCTCGCGGCTTCCCGACACCTACACGCTGCCGGTGGCGCTGCTGTCGATGAACACCGAACTCGGCGCCAACTTCCAGGGGATCATGGCGCTGGCGGTGCTGACCACCCTGCCGCCCGCCGCGCTGTTTCTGCTCGCGCAGAAACGGGTGATGGAGGGCATGGCGTCAGGAGGGGTGAAGGGATGACCGCGCCCGCCCGCGCCCGCGATCCGCTGGCCGACCGCGTGGAGGCGGCGCGGCGCGCCACCGTCGACTGGCTCGCTGCGATGCAGGCGCCCGGTCTTCCCGCGGGGGTCAGTCGCATCAGCGCCGCGCACGACGTGCAGGCGTGGCCGGGCGTGCTGCTGCCCGGAACCTACAACGCCGTGATGTGCGCGACGCTGATCGGCGCGCCGGCCCTCGACCCCGCGCCGCTGGTCGCGTGGCTGGAGAGCCATCGCCTGGCCGACGGGCGCTTTCGCGTGCCGGGGATGGACGAAGGCGCGGTTTTCAAGAAGCCGGACCCGGCCGAGACCTGGGGCTACATCGACTTCCACGTGACGAACTACGCGCTCGGGGCGGTGGAGGCGCTGGCGCCCGGGCGGCCTGCGAACCTCGCCTTCGCGAGACGCTTCCTCGATCCCACGGCGCTCGGCGACTGGCTGTCCCGGCGCGACCTGCGCGATCCCTGGCAGGAGGGCAACAACCTCGTGAACCTCGGCGGCTTCCTGCGCGCGCTGCGCGCCCAGGGCGCGACGGAGGCCAACCGGGCGCTGGCGCTGTGGTTCGACTGGCACGAGCGGTTGCAGGAGCCGTCAACCGGCTTCTGGGGTGTCGGCCAGCACGACGACGCGCGTCAGTTGCTCCATGCGTTCGCCGGATCGATGCACGACTACCACCTCTACTACGCCGAGCGTCGCCCGATCCCGTTCCACGAGCGCGCCGTCGACTACGCGCTCACCCTGCCGCCGCGGATCGACAGCGCCTGTATCGACGTGGACGCGGTTGACCTGCTGGTCCACGGGCTGATGTTGCGCGGCCACCGGCGGGCGGAGACGCTGGACTGGCTCCGCGCGCTGCTGCCGGAGCTGCTGGGCTGGCAGGAAGCCGACGGCGGTTTCTGCGACGTGCGCGAGGGCGTGCGGCGGCAGGACGGTTGGATCGGCGGTTACGCCGAGCCCCAGGGACTGTCGAACACCTTTGCAACCTATTTCCGCTGGATCGCCATCGCCATGATCGCCGAGGTGTTCTGGCCTGGCCGCTGGCCCTGGGCCTTTCGTCGAGACGTCGGCATCGGCTACCGCGCGTCGGCCCGATGACCGTGGAAGACCCCTTCGCCCACCTCCACGAGGAGGGCTACGCCAGCGCCTATGACCGCCCGCTGATCGGCGCCGACAGTCTGGTCGATCCCGGCGGCCGGCCCATGGATGCGCTCACCGACTGGGGCCTGACACTGGACCCGTTCGAGGAGGGTCTGCGCCAGCGATGGTTCGCGCTCGACGACCGCCCCATGGCGGAGTGGACCACGCCGCGCGACTTCGACGACGCCGGCGCCACGCCGGCGCGGGCGCCCTGCTGCTGGACGATGCTCGACCCTGAATGGCGCCGCCACGAGGGCGCAGTCTGGCATGTGACCCACTTCGACCACGCGCGCGGTCCGCACCGCACCGTGCTGCGCTTCGGCGCGGCCAACTACGCGGCGCTCGTGTTCCTGAACGGCCGCTTCCTCGGTCGCCATCTCGGCGGCTCGACGCCGTTCTGCGTCGAGTTGACCGAGGCGCTGCATGAGGGCCGGAACCGCCTGATGGTCATGGTCGAGAACCACCGCCGTTCCGACCGCGTGCCGATGGGCCATATCGACTGGTTCAACCATGGCGGCCTGCACCGCGAGGTCGCGCTCCTGCGTCTGCCGCCCGTCTTCATCCGCGCCGCAGGCTTCGCCCTGACCGCCGACGGCGTTGGGATCGCGGTGGATGTGACGCTCTCAGACCCCGTGGACGGGGTCGCTCGCGTGGCGATCCCTGCGCTCGGGATCCACGCCGATCTGTCCGTCGCCGCCGGCGCCGGCCGCGTCGAGATCGCAGCCGCCCCGGATCGCTGGTCGCCCGAGACCCCCCGCCTCCATGACGTGGCCGTATCCTTCGGGGACGACGTGTTTCGCGAACGCGTCGGTTTCCGCACCCTCGCGGTGGAGGGAGAACGCATCCTGCTCAACGGACGCCCGATATGGCTTCGCGGGGTCTGCGTTCACGAGGATGACCGCGACGTCGGCCGCGTCTCGACCGAGGCGGACGTGCGGCGTCGCTTCGGCCACGCCCGCGCGCTCGGCTGCAACTTCCTCCGCCTCGCGCACTACCCCCACCATGAGCATGTCGCGCGCATCGCCGATGAGGAGGGCTTTCTGCTGTGGTCGGAGATCCCGGTTTATTGGGCGATCGACTTCGCCAACCCGGCGACGTTCGCGGACGCCGAGAACCAGTTGCGAGAACTGATCGCCCGCGACCGCAACCGCGCCAGCGTGGCGCTCTGGGGCGTGGGCAACGAGAACGCCGACACCGACGCGCGCCTGTCGTTCATGTCGCGCCTCGCCGCGGCGGCGCGCGCCGCCGACCCAACCCGGCTGATCGCCGCCGCCTGCCTGATCGACCGCGTTCGCTTCGCCATCGCCGACCGGCTCGCCGAAACGCTCGATGTCATCGGCCTCAACGAGTATTTCGGCTGGTACGAGCCAGGTTTCGAGGGCCTCGAGCGCCTTCTGGCCAACTCCGAGCCCGGCAAGCCCGTCATCGTGTCCGAGACGGGCGCGGACGGTGCGCCGGGCTTGCGAGGGACAGGCCTTTTCACCGAGCATCGCCAGGCCGAAATCGTTCGCCGCCAGATCGAGACTTTGCGTCGCTTCGACTACGTCCAGGGCGTCGCGTGGTGGCTGCTCTACGACTTCCGCTCCGACCGCCGCCAGACAGGGGTTCAGCGCGGCTTCAATCGCAAGGGCCTTGTCGCGGATGACAAGGCGACCCTGAAGGCGGGCTTTCATGCGTTGGCGGAGGCCTATGCGGCTATCGCAGGCCGGAAGGCCGATTGACTCTGCCGACGCGGGCGGCTTCGACGCGAGCCAGTCGATCCGCACGGCGGCTGATCGAGCAACCTGCGAGCAGTCAAGCTCAGCCCTTGTAAGTATATGATAAATTCGGCCTTGTTGTAGAACGCTGACCGGCCGGGGTTTGCAGGGCGAATCCGTGCGGTGAGGGGAGGCGCGTCTCAGGCGCGCGGTTTGCGACACCCCCCGGAGAACGCGGACTTGGGCCTGGCGCCGCGAGGGGCGCTGACGCCCGCCTCGCTTAAGCCTAAGAAAAATTGGGAGAATTTCGCCCCCGCGCTGGCGCCGAGAGAGTGCGAGCGCGGGAGGTTGGCTGGGGAACCTGGATTCGAACCAGGACCGACGGAGTCAGAGTCCGCTGTTCTACCGTTAAACTATTCCCCAAGCGCGGCGTCTGCCTATGCGCTGCCGTGACGGCGGTCAAGGCGGGCGTTCGGGGGGCGGCGCGGTCAGGCTTCAAGGCGGGTCTGATCGCGACGCCGGAAGGCCTCGACGCCGTGGGCCACGCCCGGCCCGCCGGACTTCGCCGCAGATGCGATCGGGCGGCGCCGAGCGCGTCTGCGGTGCGATCATGCGGCGCCGAGCGCGTCGGCGACTTCGGCGACGGCGGTCTCGACGAGCGCGGTGTCTTCGCCTTCGGCCATGACGCGGATCACGGGCTCGGTGCCGGAGGGTCGGATCAGGAGCCTACCGCGCCCGTTCAGCCGCGCCTCGACCGCCGCGACCGCCGCGCGCACCGCCGGGTGCTCCAGCGCCGCGCGCTCGGCGCGCACGCTGATGAGCTTCTGGGGCAGGGGCTCGAACAGGCGCAGCGTCTCCGAGGCCGGCCGGCCCGCCTCGGCCACCGCCGCCAGCGCCTGCAGCGCGGCGATGAGCCCGTCGCCGGTGGTGGCGAAGTCGGCGAGAATCACGTGGCCCGACTGTTCGCCGCCGAGGTTGCAGCCCTCGGCGCGCATGGTCTCCACGACGTAGCGGTCGCCGACGCGGGTGCGCAGGAGCCCGACGCCGCGGGCCGCCAGCCAGCGCTCGAGCCCGAGGTTCGACATCACGGTGGCCACCAGCGAGCCCCCGGTCAGCCGCCCCGCCGCCGCCCAGCGGCCCGCGATCAGCGCCATCAGCTGGTCGCCGTCGACGATGCGCCCCCGCTCGTCGATCAGGATCGCGCGGTCGGCGTCGCCGTCGAGCGCCACGCCCAGATGCGCGCCCCGCTCGAGCACCGCAGCCGCGCAGGCCTGGGGGTGAGTCGAGCCGCAGCCGTCGTTGATGTTGGTCCCGTTCGGCGAGACCCCGAGCGGGATCACCTCCGCCCCGAGCTCCCACAGCGCGGCCGGCGCGGCGCGGTAGGCGGCGCCGTGGGCGCAGTCCACCACCACCTTCAGCCCGTCGAGGCGCAGGCCGCGGGGGAAGCTCGCCTTGGCGACCTCGACGTAGCGCTCGACGCCGCCCTCGATGCGCCGGGCGCGGCCGATGCGTTCTGGGTCGGTCGGGGGCGGGGCCTCGACCAGGGCCTCGATCTCGGCCTCCTCGGCGTCGGACAGCTTGTAGCCGTCGGGGCCGAACAGCTTGATCCCGTTGTCATGGAAGGGGTTGTGCGAGGCCGAGACCATCACGCCGACGTCGGCGCGCAAGCTGCGCGTCAGCATCCCCACCGCGGGCGTCGGCACGGGGCCGAGCAGCAGGACGTCCATGCCGCCGGAAGTGAAGCCCGCCTGCAGCGCGCTCTCGATCATGTAGCCCGAGAGCCGCGTGTCCTTGCCGATGACGACCCGCCCGGCATGGCCGCGTTCGGGGCCGTCGCGGCGGAAGCGCGCGGCGGCGGCGCGGCCGACGGCGAGCGCCGTCTCGGCGGTCATGGGGTGGCGGTTGGCCAGGCCCCGCACCCCGTCCGTGCCGAAGAGCGAGCGTGTCATGCGAGCCTGCGGGCCATGGCGGGTCCCTCCCAATCTGCGCGCCCCTGTCCGCGCCTATCGACCACGGCCTGACGGCGGCGCCAAGACGCGGGGCGCCCTTCCGCCGCTCCGGCCGCTCGACTAGACAGGGCGGCATGAGCCCGACAGCCGCCACGCCGCCCGCCGCCCCGATCGCTCTCGTGGTCCTCGCCGCGGGTCTGGGGACGCGGATGCGCTCGGACGTTCCCAAGCCGCTGCACCGCGTCGGCGGCCTGCCGCTGATCGGCTGGGCGCTGGCCGCCGCCCGGCCGCTGGCGCCCGCGCGCACCGTGGTCGTGGTCGGCCCCGGGGCGGCGGGCGATGCCGTCGGGGCCGCGGCGCGCGGCTTCGCGCCCGACGCCGCGATCGCCGTGCAGGCGGCGCAGCGCGGCACCGGCGACGCGGCGGCCGCGGCCCTGCCGGCGCTGGCAGGCTTCGCGGGGACCCTGCTCGTGATCTACGCCGACACGCCGCATCTGCGCGCCGACACGCTCGCCGCCATGGCCGCGGCGCGGGCGGAAGGCGCGGGCGTGGTCGCGCTCGGCTTCGAGCCGGCCGAACCCGGCGGCTACGGCCGGCTGATCGAGGGGCCCCCGATCAACGGACTGGCGGGCCTCGCGCGCATCGTCGAGGCGAGGGACGCGACCGCCGAGGAGCGCGCCGTGCGGCTGTGCAACGCCGGCGCCATGGCGCTCGACGCAGGCCGCGTGCCGGAGTGGCTCGCCCGGCTGGAGCCGCGAAACGCTCAGGGCGAGCTCTATCTGACCGACGTCGCGGCGCTCGCGCGCGGCGAGGGCCGCCGCTGCGCCGTGGTCCGCTGCGCGGCGGAGGAGGCGATGGGGGTCAACGGCCGCGCCGAACTCGCCGCCGCCGAGGCCGTCTTCCAGACCCGCGCCCGCGCCGCCGCCATGGAGGCCGGCGCGACGCTGGCGGCGCCGGAGACGGTGTTCCTGTCCCACGACACGCGGTTAGGCCGCGACGTGACGGTCGGGCCCGACGTGGTGTTCGGCCCGGGCGTGACGGTCGAGGACGGCGCGGAGATCCGCGCCTTCAGCCACCTGGAGGGCTGCGTCGTGCGCCGGGGCGCGCTCGTCGGCCCCTTCGCGCGGCTGCGGCCCGGCGCGGAGGTCGGCCCGGGCGCCCATGTCGGCAATTTCGTCGAGATCAAGAACGCCGTGCTGGGGGAGGGGGCCAAGGCCAACCACCTCGCCTATGTCGGCGACGCCACGGTGGGGGCGGGGGCCAACATCGGCGCGGGCGCCATCACGTGCAACTACGACGGCGTGAACAAGCACCGCACCGAGATCGGGGCGGGCGCCTTCATCGGCTCCAACGCCGCGCTGGTGGCGCCGGTGACGGTGGGGGCGGGGGCCTATGTCGCCTCCGGGTCGGTCATCACCCGCGACGTCGAACGGGACGCGCTGGCCATCGCACGCGCGCGGCAGGAGGACAGGCCGGGGCTGGCCGCCCGGCTGCGCGCGCGGCTGCGGGGGGGGCGGTGACCATGGACGCGACGGCGGCGCTCAAGGCCGAGATCGCCGAGACCTTCGGCACCCCGGCGCTGGTGGTGGACCTCGACGTGGTCGAGCGCAACGTCGCGCGCGTGCAGGCGCTCTGCGACGCAGCGGGGCTGGCCAACCGGCCTCACGTCAAGACGCACAAGTCCCCGCGGCTGGCGCGGCTGCAGCTCGCCGCCGGCGCGCGGGGGATCGCCGTGCAGAAGCTTGGCGAGGCGGAGGTCATGGCCGACGCCGTGGCCGAGGCCGGCGGCTCCGGCCCGGCGGACGCGCACGACATCCTGATCTGCTACAATCTGCTGGGCGGGCACAAGCTGCGCCGGCTGGCGGCGCTGATGCGCCGGACGCGCCTGACAGTCGCGGCCGACAACGCGCTCGCGGTGGACGGGCTGGCGCAGGCGGCGGCCGGGGCGGGCCTGCCGCTCGACGTCGCGGTGGAGTGCGACACCGGGCGCAGGCGGGCGGGCGTCGAGACGGCCGCCGAGGCGGTCGCGCTCGCCCGGCGCGTTGCGGCGAGCCCGCATCTGCGCTTTGCGGGGCTGCTGTTCTACCCCGTGGAGGGCGAGTGGGCGGCCGCGCGGGCCTTGCTCGCCGCCGCGCTGCCGGCGCTGCGCGCCGAGGGCCTGAGCCCGCGGATGATCTCCACCGGCGGCACGCCGAACCTCGCGCATCTGGGCGAGCTGCCCGGCGCCACCGAGCACCGCGCCGGCACCTCGATCTTCAACGACCGCGCCACGGTCGCGAAGGGCGCCGCGCGGCCGCAGGACTGCGCGCTTACCGTCTACGCCACCGTGGTCAGCCGGGCGGGGCCGGGGCGGGGCGTCCTCGACGCGGGCTCCAAGACGCTGACGGCCGACACGGGCGGCGGGCTCGACGGCTTCGGCGCGATCCTGGAGCACCCCGGGGCGCGGATCGCGGGCTTCGCCGAGGAGCACGGCTTTCTCGACCTGTCAGCCTGCAACGCGCCGCCCGCGGTCGGGGAGGTGGTGCGGGTCGTGCCGAACCATGTCTGCGTCACGGTGAATATGGTGGATCGGCTGATCGGGGTTCGCGGGGGGCGGGTGGTTGAGGAGATCGCGGTCTCGGCCC
>NZ_DAIQNN010000083.1:0-11428 GCF_036788415.1 Rubrimonas sp.
TCCTTCGACGAGTTCGTCATGGCGTTCTTCCTCTCGGGGACCGAGGCGACGCTGCCGATGTACATATGGTCGCAACTGCGGTTCCCGCGCGAGTTCCCCTCGGTGCTGGCGCTGTCGACGATCATCCTCCTCGTCTCGTTCGTCCTCGTCTTCGCCGCGCTCTGGATCGGGCGAGTCGGGCTCGCGCAGACGCGCGACGGGGCCGAAAACGGAGCGCCCTGACCGATGACCCTTCAACCCGGCTTCATCTCGATACGCAACGTCGGCAAGAGCTTCGGGTCCTTCAGCGCCATCGAGGACGTCTCGATGGACATCCGCGAAGGCGAGTTCTTCTCCCTCCTGGGGGCCTCGGGCTGCGGAAAGACCACGTTGCTGCGCATGCTCGCGGGCTTCGAGACGCCGACCCGCGGCGAGATCCTGATTGACGGGCAGCCGATGGCGGGCGTGCCGCCATTCGAGCGCCCGGTGAACATGGTGTTCCAGAACTACGCCATCTTCCCGCACCTCAATGTCCGCGACAACATCGGCTACGGCCTTCGCCGGCTCCGCCTTTCCCGGCGGCGGCGCCACGAGATGATCGACGAGATGCTGGCGCTGGTGCGCCTCGAAGGGTACGGCGACCGCCGCAGCGACGCGCTTTCGGGCGGCCAGCGCCAGCGGATCGCGCTTGCGCGCGCGCTGATCCTGCGTCCCAAGGTTCTGCTGCTCGACGAGCCGCTCGGCGCGCTGGACAAGCAGCTGCGCGAGCAGATGCAGCTCGAACTGCGCCGCCTCCAGCGCACGGTCGGCATCACCTTCGTCTTCGTGACCCACGACCAGGAGGAGGCGCTGACGCTGTCCGACCGGATCGCGGTGATGGCGGGCGGCGCGGTGCTGCAGGTCGACACGCCCGACGGGCTCTACGAGCGGCCGCGCTCCCGCGCGGTGGCGCAGTTCATCGGCACGATGAACTTCCTCGACGGCCGCGTGCTGTCGCGCGCGGACGGCCGCGCCACGCTCGGCGTGGGCGCGCTCGGCGAGATCCGGGTGGCGGCGCCGGAAGGGCGGGCGGCGACGGGCGCGACGGTCTGCGTCGCGATCCGGCCCGAGAAGATCGCTCTGCACAGCGCGGCGCCCGCCTGCGGCCGCGGCGTCGCAGGCGCGCTCGAGACCACCAGCTATCTCGGCGAGCGGTCGCATTTCCGGGTGCGCGTGCGGGGATGCGCCGAACCCGTCGCCGTTTCCGCGCCCAACGCCGACGCGGCGAGCCTGCGCGCGCTGCCCGAGGGCGCGCCTGTCTGGCTGAGCTGGCGCGACGACGCCTTCATCCTGCTCGACGGCCACGGAGACCGATGATGGACGGCGACCAGACGCCCAGGCCCCGGCGCACCGCGCCGAAGGAGGTGCGGCGCCAGCAACTGATCGACGCGACGATCGACACCATCGCCGAACTGGGCGTCTCGCGCGCGACCATGACCGAGATCACGGGCCGCGCCGGGCTTTCCATCGGCATCGTCAACCTGCACTTCGACAGCAAGGACAACCTGCTCAAGGCCACGCTCACCCATCTCGCCGAGGAACTGCGCCTGCGCTGGGGCGCTATCCACGCCGACGCCGCGCTCGGACCGGCGCAGAAGCTGTGGGGCGTGATCGGGGCCGCCTTCGACGCCGACATCGCCACACGCAACAAGATGCGCTGCTGGTTCGGCTTCTTCGGCGAGGCGCGCTATCGCGCCTTCTATCGCGAGATGGTCGCGGCCTACGACGACGAGCGCGCAGCGGTCGTCGAGGCGCTGCTGCGTGACCTCGCCGCCGACGGCGCGCCGCCCGCCGTCGATCCGCACGCGCTGACCCAGTCGCTCGAATGCCTCTCGGACGGCCTTTGGCTCGGCATGATGCTCTATCCCGACTGGGTGGACCCGGACGCGGCGCGCCAGCGGCTGTGGGAACTGCTGTCGTCCCATTTTCCGGCGCGGTTCCCGCCTGGCGCGACCGCCGCGATGGACTCGGTCCGATGAGCCGCCCCAGCCTGACCCGGAGACGATTCATGGTCGCCACTGCCGGCGCACTCGCCGCGACTGCCCCCGCCCGCGCCCCCGCCCGCCCGATGCCGACCGACCCCGACGTGGCGATCATCGGCGCGGGCTCCGCCGGCATCGCCGCCGCGCGGCGGCTGATGGCGGCGGGTCGCAGCGTCGTCGTGATCGAGGCCGCCGACCGGATCGGCGGGCGCGCCTTCACCGAGAGCGCGACCTTCGGCGTCCCCTACGACCACGGCTGCGCCTGGCTGCAGGGGCCGCGCGACCTGCCCCATATGGCGGTCGCGCGCGATCTCGGCTTCGCGGTGGTCGATCATGCGAACGCAGGCGAGGCGTTCTTCATCGACGGCGCGCGCGCCGACCGGTCGGAACAGGCTCGTCTCGACCGCACCACGGCCGCGATCCACGCCGCGGCGGCGCGGGCGGGCGACGTGTCGGTGGCGAGCGTGATCCCGCAAGACCTGCCGCGCTCGGCCGAGGCGCAGACCTGGCTCGCCAACGCATACGCCGTGGACATGGCCGACTGCTCCACGGCCGACATGGCCGCCTACGGCGACTACGAGGTGGATTGCCTGATCCGCGAGGGTCTCGGTGCCCTCGTCGCCCATCTCGGGCGCGACCTGCCGGTGAAGCTCGGCGCGGCTGCGCGCGTTGTGGACTGGAGCGGGCAGGGCGTCCGGGTGGAGACCACGGCGGGAACGGTCGCGGCCCGCGCCTGCGTCGTCACCGTCTCGACCGGCGTGCTCGGGTCCGGCGCGATCCGCTTCAAGCCGGACCTGCCGCCCGCGCAGGCCCAGGCGGCGGCCGATGTGCCGATGGGGCTGCTGACCAAGATCGCGCTCCAGTTCGACGGGGCCCGCTTCGGCCTGCGGGAGAACGACTGGCTGTCCTACGCCCTGCCGCCGGAGATCCCCGCCCGCGCCTGCTACTTCGTCACCTTTCCCGCCGGCCTCGACCTGGCCGTGGGCTTCGTCGGCGGCGCGTTCGCCTGGGACCTCGCGGCCGCGGGCGCCGACGCCGCAATCGATTTCGCGCTCGGCGAATTCGTCGGCGCCGTCGGCTCCGAAGCCAGGAGGCATTTCGTGAAGGGGCACATGACCGACTGGCATGCCAATCCACTGACGCTCGGCGCCTACGCAGCCGCCCGCCCGGGCCGGCACGCCGCGCGCGCCGCGCTCGCGGCGCCGCTGGGCGACCGGGTGTTCTTCGCCGGCGAGGCGCTGGCCGTGCCGCTCGCGGCGCTCTGCTCCGGCGCCCATCTCAGCGGCGAGGCCGCGGCGGATGCGGCGCTGGCCGCGCTCGCCGCCCGCGAGGGCTGCGGCGGCTGCGACGCGCGCGGCCGGCAGCTGCGCCGGCTCGGGGGCGCGGACGAATGAACCGCCCGGCCCCGAAGCCCCGCGCCGCAGGCGCCCCCGCGCCCGCGCCCGGCCGCGACCCGCGCTACGACATCCTGTTCGAGCCGGTGCGGATCGGGCCGGTGACCGCGAGGAACCGCTTCTACCAGGTGCCCCACTGCAACGGCATGGGACGGGCCTACCCGTCCTCCATGGCCGCGATGCGCGGCGTCAAGGCCGAGGGCGGCTGGGGAGTCGTGTGCACCGAGCAGGTGGAGATCCACCACAGCTCCGAGCTTTCCCCCGTCATCGAGGGCCGGCTCTGGAGCGACGAGGACATGCCGGTGTTCGCCAAGATGTGCGACGCGATCCACGCCCATGGCGCGCTCGCGGGCATCGAGCCCTGCTACGACGGTCTGCACACCGCCAACCGCTACAGCCGCGAGATCCCGATGGCCCCCTCGGCCCGGCCGGTCTCCTACCTCGAGCCGATCCAGTGCCGCGCGATGGATCGGGAGGACATCCGCAACGTCCGCCGCTGGCATGTCGAGGCGGCGAAGCGGGCGCGTCGGGCCGGGTTCGACATCGTCTACGTCTATGCCGGCCATGACCTCAGCGTGATCTCGCATTTCCTCGCGCGCCGCTGGAACGACCGCATCGACGAATACGGCGGCAGTCTCGAGAACCGCGTGCGGCTGTTCCGCGAGGTGCTGGCCGACACGAAGGAGGCGGTGGGCGCCGACTGCGGCGTGGCCGTGCGCTTCGCCGTGGACGAGCTGATGGGCCCCGGCGGGCTGACCTGCGACGCGGAGGGGCGCGACGTGGTGGAGATGCTCGCCGAGATCCCCGATCTCTGGGACGTCAACGTCAGCGCCTGGGAGAACGACAGCGCCACCTCGCGCTTCGCGGACGAAGGCTTCCAGAACGACTATGTCGCCTTCGTGAAGGGGGTGACGACCAGGCCCGTGGTCGGCGTCGGCCGCTACACCTCGCCCGACGCGATGGCGTCCCTGATCCGCTCGGGCCGGCTCGACCTGATCGGCGCGGCGCGGCCCTCGATCGCCGACCCGTTCCTGCCGCGCAAGATCGAGGAGGGCCGGATCGACGACATCCGCGAGTGCATCGGCTGCAACATCTGCGTCTCGGCCGATTTCCACGCCGTGCCGATGCGCTGCACCCAGAACCCGACCATGGGCGAGGAGTGGCGGCGCGGCTGGCATCCCGAGCGCATCGCGCCGAGACATGCCGACGAGAGCGTGCTGATCGTCGGCGCCGGCCCGGCGGGGCTCGAGGCGGCGCGCGCGCTGGGCCAGCGGGGCTACCGCGTCACGCTCGCCGAGGCCGGGACCGCGCTGGGCGGGCGCGTCGCGGTCGAAAGCCGCCTGCCGGGGCTCGCGGCGTGGCGGCGCGTCCTCGACCATCGCGCGCTCCAGATCGGCCGGATGCCGAATGTCGAGACCTATCTCGACAGTCGCCTGTCGGCGGAGCAGGCGCTGGAGTTCGGCGCCGACCGCATCGCGATCGCGACCGGCGCGCGCTGGTGCGCCTCCGGCCTCGGCCGCGCCAACGCCGCGCCCATCCCCGTCGAGCCGGGGGCCCCGGTGCTGACGCCCGACGACCTCTGCGCGGGCGTCAGGCCGCCGCCCGGCCCGGCCGTGATCTTCGACGACGACCATTACTACATGGGCGGCGTGCTCGCCGAACTGCTTCGGGCCGAGGGCTTCGAGGTGACGCTGGTCACGCCGGCGGCGGACGTCTCGCACTGGACGCACAACACGCTGGAGCAGCGGCGCATCCAGACCCGGCTGATAGAGCGCGGCGTCGCCATCGTCCCGCTGCACGCCGTGGTCGCCCGGAGCGCCGACGCCGTGACGCTGGCGTGCGAGTACACCGGCCGCCGGCGCGAGATCGCCTGCGCGGGCCTCGTCACGGTGACGATGCGGCGGCCCGTCGACGCGCTGCACCACGAGATCGCCGCGCTGCTCGCCGAGGGCCGGGCCGAGGCCGCGCCGAAGAGCGTGACGCGCATCGGCGACTGTTTCGGCCCCGGCACCATCGCCGCCGCCGTCTACGCCGGCCACCGCTATGCGCGCGAACTGGGCGAGTCGCCGCCGGCCGGCACGCCCTTCCGCCGCGAACTGCCCGCGCTCGCGCGGGACTGACCCCCCACCGGAAGGAGACGCGCGTGAGCCGCGACCCCCGCTACGACATCCTGTTCGAGCCGATCCGGATCGGCCCGGTGACCGCGAAGAACCGCTTCTACCAGGTGCCGCACTGCACCGGCATGGGGTATCTGCGCCCGCATACGCTCGCCGCCATGCGCGGCGTGAAGGCCGAGGGCGGCTGGGGCGTCGTCTGCACGGAATACAACTCGATCCACCCGTCCTCCGACGACCTGCCGCATGTCTCGGCCGCGCTCTGGGACGACAGCGACGTCCGCGCCCATGCCGCGATGACCGACCGCGTGCACGCGCACGGCGCGCTCGCCGGCGCGGAACTCTGGCATGGCGGCGCGCGCAGCCCCAACCTGTTCACGCGCGAGACGCCGATGGACGTGGCGAGCCTGCCCAACCTCGCCGGCCATCCGTTCCAGACCCGCGCGATGGACCGCACGGACATCCGCGACCTGCGGCGCTGGCACCGCCGGGCGGCGCTCAGGGCGCGCGAGGCCGGCTTCGACATCGTCTACGTCTACGCCACCCACGGCTATCTGCTCGCGAATTTCCTCGACCCCCGCGTGAACACCCGCAGCGACGAATACGGCGGTTCGCTCGTCAACCGGGTGCGGCTGGTGCGCGAGCTGATCGAGGAGACCAAGGAGGCGGTCGGCGACCGCTGCGCCGTGGCCGTGCGCTTCAAGGCCGACGAGACCATCGGCGACGATGGCGTGCCCGAATTCGGCGAGCGGCGCGAGATGTTCGCGATGCTGGCCGAGCTGCCCGACCTCTGGGACATCAACGTCGCGGACTATTCGCTCGAGATGGGCGTCTCGCGCTTCACGCAGGAGGGGGCGCTGGAGCCCTACATGAGCTGGGTGAAGTCGGCGACGACCAGGCCTGTCGTGACGGTCGGCCGCTACACCTCGCCGGACGCGATGGCCGCGCTCGTGCGGCGCGGGATCGCCGATTTCGTCGGCGCCGCCCGGCCCTCCATCGCCGACCCGTTCCTGCCGCGAAAGATCGAGGAAGGGCGGATCGAGGACATCCGCGAGTGCATCGGCTGCAACATCTGCTACGCGGGCGACGCCACCGGCACGCCGATCCGCTGCACCCAGAACCCCGCCATGGGCGAGGAGTGGCGCAAGGGCTGGCACCCCGAGCGCGCGCCCGCGAAGGGCTCCGACGCGCGGATCCTCATCGTCGGGGCGGGGCCGGCCGGGCTCGAGGCCGCGCGCGCGCTCGGCGCGCGGGGCTACGCCGTCATGCTGGCCGAGGCCGGGCGCGATCTGGGCGGCCGGGTCACGCGCGAGGCGCGGCTGCCGGGCATGAGCGCCTACGCGCGCGTGCGCGACCACCGCGCGCAGCAGCTGGCGAAGATGCCCAACGTCGAGATCTTCCGCGAAAGCCGCCTCACGGCGCAGGACGTGTTCGACGTGGGCGCGGATCATGTCGCCATCGCGACCGGCGCGACATGGCGGCGCGAGCGTTTCGACGGAAAGGCCTTCGTTCCGGTCGCGGTCGACGGGGCGGAGGTCCTGACGCCCGACGACATCATGGCCGGCCGGCTGCCCGATGGCCCGACGGTCGTGTTCGACGGCGACAACTACTACATGGCGGGCGTGATCGCGGAACGCATCCGCGAGACCGGCCTGCCCGTGACCTATGTCACCGAGGAGGACAGCGTCTCCGCCTGGGCGGGCAAGACCTCCGAGCGCTGGCGCATCCGCACCCGTCTCATGCGGCTGGGCGTGGACATCGTGACCGCCCACGCCCTGACCGCCTTCGACGGCAGGACCGCCACCCTCGAATGCGCCTACACCGGCGCGCCGCTCCGCATCGCGGCGACAGGCGCCGTGCTGGTCGGCCAGCGGACGCCGAACGACGCGCTCCACCGCGAAATCCTCGCCATGGCTGGGGGAGATCCGGCGCGGCTGCCGTTCACCCTCACGCGGATCGGCGACTGCGACGCCCCGGCGATCATCGCAGCCGCGACCTACGCCGGCCGCCGCTACGCGATGGGGATGGACGCCGCCGCGGACCCCGACCAGCCCATGAGGCACGAGCGCATCGACGTCGGCGCGGCGGCGGCCGGCGCCCCGGATGCGGCCTACCGCGAGACGCTGCTGCGCTATTTCGAGGAGGAAGTAGCCGGAGAGGCATGGTTCCGGGCGCTGGCGGCGCGGCTGGCCGATCCGGCGCACAGGCGCGCCATGACGCTGCTCGCCGAGGTCGAGGCGCATTGCGCCGCGATCGTGGCCCCGCTGCTCGCCCGCCATGGCCTGAGGCCGGCCCCGCGCGCGGATCTCGTCGCCAGCGGCGAGGCCGACGCCGCGCGCGGGCCGCAGGACTGGGACGGCATGATCGCGCTCATGCGCGCGACCTTCCCCGGCTTCATCGCCGATTTCCTGCGCCTCGAGGCGATGGCGCCGGAGGCCGACCGGGCCGTGCTGCGGCGGATGACCGAGCACGAGGTCGTCGCCGTCGCCTTCCTCGAAGCCGAGGCCGCCGGCGCGGCGGACAGCGTCGCGCCGCTCCTGCGCTATCTCGCGACGCCGGTCGCCACGCCCCCCATCGACGCGCGCCCGGCCGCATGACCGCAGGGCGGACCATCCCGGGCGAGCGCGCGCCGCTCGCCGCGAGCCTCTGGGCGGCGACGGCCGGCGGCGCGCCGGATCGGCCCGCGCTGGCGGGCGCGGCCGAGGCCGACGTGGTCGTGATCGGCGCGGGCTTCACCGGCCTTTCCGCCGCGCTGCATCTCGCCGAGGCCGGGCGGCGGGTGGTCGTGCTCGAGGCCGGGGGTATCGGCTGGGGCGCCTCGGGGCGCAACGGCGGGCAGGTCAATCCGGGGCTGAAGGCCGACCCGGCAGAGACCGAGGCGCGGCACGGCCCCGATCTCGGGCGTCGCATGGCCGCCGCCGCCGCGGCCGGCGCGGACCTCGTGTTCGACCTGATCGACCGCCACGGCATCGCCTGCGATGCGCGCCGCTGCGGCTGGCTGCGCGCCGCGGCAACCGCGCGCGGCCTCGACGCGCTGCGCGAGACCGGGCGCCAGCAGCGTGCGCGCGGCGGCGCCGTCGACGATCTCGACGCGGAGGGCATGGCGCGGATGATCGGCCGCCGCGCCTATCTCGGCGGGCTGATCGACCGGCGCGGCGGCGTCCTGCATCCGCTCAACTACGCGCTCGGCCTTGCGGCGGCGGCCGAGCGGGCCGGCGCGCGGCTGCACGGCGCATCGCGCGCCACGGCGCTGACCAGCGACGCCGACACCGTGACCGTGACCACGGCGGCCGGGTCGGTGACGGCGCGGCGGGCGTTGATCTGCACCAACGCCTACACCGCCGACTTCGCCGCGCCGCTGGGGCGCACGGTGCTGCCCGTGACCTCGGTGCAGGTCGCGACCGAGCCGCTCTCCGACAATGTGGCCGGTTCGATCCTGCCCGGCGGGCAGGGCGTGTCGGACACGCGGCGGCTTCTGCTCTACTTCCGCAAGGACGCCGCGGGGCGCTTCGTGATCGGGGGTCGCGGCGCGCTGGGCGACGCCGGCGTGGCGCGGCGCCAGCTGGGTCTGCGGCAGCAGGCCGAGCGGCTTTTCCCGCAGTTGCGGGGGGCAGGGTGGCGCCACGCCTGGGGCGGCGACGTGGCGATCACCCGCGACCACCTCCCGGGCCTGCACCGCCTCGCGCCCAACGTCATGGCGGGCCTCGGCTACAACGGCCGCGGCGTCGCGATGGCGACGGTGATGGGCCGGATCCTCGCCGACTGGGCCGATGGGCGGCCCGAGGCGGCGCTCGACTTTCCCGTCACGCCGGTGCGGCCGATCCCGTTACACCGCTTCCGGCGCCTCGGCGTCGGCGCGACGGTCGCCCTGTTCCGGATCCTCGACCGTGTCGGGGCCTGAAACCGTGCCGCCGGGCCGGCGCGGCGTCCGTCGCGATGGTCCGACCCGAGACCGCAAGAGGACCTTTCCATGACCCTGCACGCACAGACCGTCGCCGCGCTCCGGCTGCCGGAGGGCATCCTGATCGACGGGGCCTTCGGGCCCGCCGCGGGCGGCTGCGCCTTCGCCACGCGCAACCCGTTCACCGGCGACACCATCGCGATGGTTCCCGCCTGCGGCGCGGCCGACGTTGACCGCGCGGTCGCCTCCGCGCGGGCGGCGTTCGAGAGCGGCGTCTGGTCGGGGCTGCACCCCTCCGCGCGCAAGGCCGCGATGACGCGCCTTGCCGACCTGATCCTCGAGAACCTTGAGGAACTGGCGGCGATGGAGGCGCTCGACGCCGGCAAGCCGATCACCGACTGCCGCGAGATCGACGTGCCCGAGACCGCGAAGTGCATCCGCTGGCACGGCGAGGCGCAGGACAAGCTCTACGGCCAGATCGCCCCGACCGCGCCCGACGCGCTGGCGCTGATCGTGCGCGAGCCCGTCGGCGTGGTGGCGGCGGTCCTGCCCTGGAACTTCCCGCTGCTGATGATGGCGTGGAAGATCGGGCCGGCGCTGGCCACCGGCAACTCGGTGATCGTCAAGCCCGCCGAGCAGACCAGCCTGACGGCGCTGCGGCTCGGCGCGCTCGCGCTGGAGGCCGGCATTCCGCCGGGCGTGCTGAACGTGATCACGGGCTTCGGACCGGAGGTCGGCGAGCCGCTCGGCCGCCACATGGATGTCGACGCGCTCACCTTCACCGGCTCGACCGAGGTCGGGCGGCGGTTCCTCGAGTATTCCGCCCAGTCGAACCTCAAGGAGGTCTGCCTCGAGATGGGCGGCAAGAGCGCCGCCGTGATCCTCGGCGACGCCGCCGACATCCCGCGCATCGCCGAGATCCAGGGGACGGCGATCTTCTGGAACATGGGCGAGAACTGCACCGCCAACAGCCGGATCATCGCCCACCGGGACGTCTATGACGCGGTGGTGGCGGAAATGGCCAAGGTCGCCGCCGGGTGGCGGCTCGGCGACCAGCTCGACCCGGCCACGCGCAACGGTCCGCTCGTCAGCGCGGAGCACTTCGCGAAGGTCTCCCGCCTCGTCGCCTCGGGCAAGGCGCAGGGCGCGCGGGTCGTCCATGGCGGCGAGGGTGCCGGCGGCCTGCTGTTCCAGCCGACGGTGTTCGCCGAGGTGACGCCCGACATGGAGATCTTCACGACCGAGATCTTCGGCCCCGTGGTCGCCGTGACCCGGGCGGAGAGCGACGAGGAGGCGATCCAGCTTGCCAATCGCACGCAGTATGGCCTCGCCGCCACGCTCTACACCCGCGACGTGTCCAGGGCGCACCGCTACGCCCGCATGCTGCGGGCCGGCACGGTCGGCGTGAACGCCTATTCCGAAGGCGAGATCTCGACGCCTTTCGGCGGCTTCAAGGCGTCCGGCTTCGGCGGCCGCGACAACGGGCTGCACGCCCACGAGCAGTACACCGAGCTCAAGACGATCTGGATCGACCTCACGACCTGATCGCCGAGAGGCCGGGTGGCGCGCGCGCGGAAATCGCCAAACCCCAGCGCGCGCGCCGTCCCGGCGACGACCCAGTCATCAACAGGACGGAGCCTGATATGAACATGCGCATCTTGGTTGCAACCCTCGCGGGGCCGGGGCTGCTCGCGCCCGCCGTCGCCGGGGCGCAGGGCCTTGCCTTCTTCGAGGACAACAGCGTGACGCTGTCCGCCGGCGCGGCGCTGGTGTCGGAATACGTCTCGCAAGGCTTCGAACTGTCGGACGGTTTGGCGCTTCAGCCCTATGCCGAAGTCGGTTTCGGCGGCCTCTATGCCGGTTTCTGGGCCTCAAACGGATCCGAAGACCTGCTCGGGGCCAGCGGCGAATTCGATCTCATCGCCGGCTATCGCGGCGAATACGATATTTTCTACTGGGATCTCAGCTACAACTACTACTTTTTCACTGGCAAGACCTTTGCAGAGGAATATGGAGAAA
>NZ_DAIQNN010000084.1:0-11375 GCF_036788415.1 Rubrimonas sp.
AAGGACAAGGTGATCGTCGGCATCTCGGGCGGCGAGTTCGGCGTGCGCGGCCACGTGACCGCCTACAACATGAACACCGGCGAGCTCGAATGGCGCGCCTATTCGATGGGCCCCGACAGCGACACGCTGATGGACCCCGAGAACACCACCCATCTCGGCCAGCCGGTCGGCGTCGACAGCGGAACGGCGACGTGGGAAGGCGACCAGTGGCAGATCGGCGGCGGCACGACCTGGGGCTGGTATTCCTACGACCCCGAGGCGGACCTGTTCTATTACGGCACCGGCAACCCCTCGACCTGGAACCCCTCCCAGCGCCCCGGCGACAACCGCTGGTCGATGACCATCATGGCCCGCGACCCTGACGACGGCATGGCGAAGTGGC
The DNA here is from genome assembly GCF_036788415.1 of Rubrimonas sp. Classification (NCBI taxonomy): domain Bacteria; kingdom Pseudomonadati; phylum Pseudomonadota; class Alphaproteobacteria; order Rhodobacterales; family Paracoccaceae; genus Rubrimonas; species Rubrimonas sp. The sequence continues at coordinate 383 of NZ_DAIQNN010000084.1, forward strand.
TCTACCAGATGACTCCCCATGACGAATGGGACTTCGACGGCGTCAACGAGATGATCCTCGCCGACATCGAGATGAACGGCGAGATGCGCAAGACGCTGGTGCATTTCGACCGCAACGGCCTCGCCTACACGATGGACCGCATCACCGGCGAGCTGCTGGTCGCCGAGAAATTCGACCCGGTCGTGAACTGGACCACCGGCGTCGACATGGACCCCAACTCCGAAACCTTCGGTCGCCCGGCTGTGGTGCCGGAATTCTCGACCGCGCAGAACGGCGAGGACGTCAACACCACCGGCATCTGCCCCGCGGCTCTCGGGACCAAGGACCAGCAGCCCGCTGCTTTCTCGCCCCGGACCAACCTGTTCTACGTGCCGACCAACCATGTCTGCATGGATTACGAGCCGTTCCGCGTCAGCTACACCGCCGGCCAGCCCTATGTCGGGGCGACGCTGTCGATGTATCCGGCGCCCAACAGCCATGGCGGCATGGGCAACTTCATCGCCTGGGACGCCGCCGAGGGACGGATCGTCTGGTCGTTGCCGGAAGAGTTCTCGGTCTGGTCGGGCGCGCTCGCGACGGCTGGCGACGTGGTGTTCTACGGCACGCTCGAAGGCTATCTGAAGGCGGTCGACGCGCATACCGGCGAGGAGCTTTACCGCTTCAAGACGCCCTCGGGCATCATCGGCAACGTGATGACCTACAGCCATCGCGGCCGGCAGTATGTCGCGGTCTATTCGGGCGTCGGCGGCTGGGCCGGGATCGGCCTCGCGGCCGGTCTCGTGAACCCCAATGACGGTCTCGGCGCCGTCGGCGGCTATGCGAGCCTCAGCGACTACACCGCGCTCGGCGGAACGTTGACCGTGTTCCGCCTGCCCAACTGAGGACGGGCGGGGTGGAGGCTTCGGCCTCCGCCCCTATATCATCGAGAGATCGGCGCGGCGACCTTTCCCGGTCTCCGCGCCGATTGCTTGACAGCCGTCCCGAAGCCGCCGCAGCATCGTCTGCGATCCAATGAAAACAAGACCAGCGACAGGGAAGAAACATGCCGACTGAAACCCTGCGCGCCGCTCTCGCGGTCGCGCTGTGCGCCATGCCGCTCGCCGCCGGCGCCGACGACACCGCCGTCGCCTCGGTCGAGGACGGCAAATACTTCGCCGCCGACGAGACGCCGACCTTCAACGTGTCCGCAGACGGCACGGTGGACTGGTACACCTTCTCCGGCTTCCGCCGCTATCACTCCGAATGCCATGTCTGCCACGGCCCCGACGGAATGGGCTCGACCTATGCGCCGCCGCTCAAGGACGCGGTGATGAACCTCGACTACTGGGAGTTCACGGCCGTCGTCGCGGCGGGCCTCGAACATGTGGACGCCTCGGGCAATTCGGTGATGCCGGCCTTCGGCCTCAACCGCAACGTCATGTGCTATCTCGACGACATCTGGGTCTATCTGCGCGCGCGCGGCGCCGACGCCGTTCCCCGCGGCCGCCCGGCCAAGCGCGAAGACAAGCCCGACGCCTTCGTGGAGCATGAGAATGCCTGCATGGCCGGCTGACGCAGGCCGGCGCGGCGCGCTGGGCCTGCTCCTCGCCGCGGCTTGCGTCATGGCGGGGGCGGCGCGGGCCGACACGTCGGATCTGGTGTCCGACACGCATTTCCGCGTCTGCGCCGACCCGGCGAACATGCCCTTCTCGAACGAGGCCGGCGAGGGGTTCGAGAACCGCCTCGCCGAGCTATTCGCCGAGAAGCTCGGCCGCCCGGTGCTCTACACATGGTTCCCGCAGGCGACCGGCTTCATCCGCCGGACCCTGCGCGAGAACCGCTGCGACGTGGTGATCGGCTTCGCGCAGGGGCACGAGCTGGTGCTCAACACCAACCATTACTACACCTCGGCCTATGTGTTCGTGACCCGCGCCGACGGGCCGCTGGCGGATGTCGACGAGATCGGCGATCCGCGCCTGAAGGGTCGCAGCCTTGGCGTGGTCGCGGGCAGCCCGGCGGCGGACCACCTCGCCCGGCATGGCCTCGTCGGCAAGGCGAAGGCCTATCCGCTGATGGTCGACCGCCGCCACGAGGACCCCGCCCAGCGCATGATCGACGATCTGAACGCGGGCGCCATCGACGGCGGTTTCCTCTGGGGGCCGATCGGCGGCTGGCTCGCCAAGACCACGACTGACGTCGAACTGGTCGCCACGCCCCTGCTGAAGGAGCCGCTCCCGCCGCGGCTGTTCTACCGCATCACGATGGGCGTGCGCGCCGGCGAGGACACGTGGAAGCGCCAGCTCAATTCGCTGATCCGCCGCCATCAGGGGGAAATCGATGCGATTTTGACCGAATTCGGCGTGCCGCTGGTGGACGAATACGGCCGCCCGGCAGCGCCGTGATCGCCCGCGCGGCCTTCGCGGTCTGCCTCGCCGCTGCGGCGGCTCAGGCCGGAGAGGAGCGCGTCCCCGAGCCCGACGGTTACCGGATGGAGGCGTTCCGCGCGCCCGTCCCCGCCACCCTGCGCGGCGCGACCGTCGTCGACACCGCCGCAGCGCATGCGCTGTGGCGCGCGGGCGAGACGGTTTTCATCGACGTGCTGCCGCGCGCGGTGAAGCCGGAGGGCCTGCCCGAAGGCACGCTCTGGCGCGACCGCCCGCGCGACAGCATCCCGGGCGCGTTCTGGTTGCCGAACGTCGGCTATGGCGCGCTGCATCCCGACATGGACGCTCGGTTCCGCGCCGCGCTCCGCGAGGCGACTGCGGGCGATCTCGACCGCCCGCTCCTGTTCTTCTGTCTCGACGAGTGCTGGATGAGCTGGAACGCCGCGAAACGCGCGCTAAGGGAGTACGGCCACAGCGCGGTGTTCTGGTATCCCGAAGGGACCGACGGCTGGAGCTGGGAGGACCACCCGGTCGAACGCGCGACCCCCGCCGAAGGGTTCTGAGCCTCAGCCGCCCTCGATCTCGGCCATCACGGCGCGCGCGACGGCGAAGGCGCGTTTTTCGAGGATCACCGGGCTCTCGCAGACATAGGTCAGCGAGCGGTTGCGCTCTTCATAGATGCGCACGTCCCAGGCCAGCGTGTCGCGCTGCGCCTCGATGGCGTCGAGGGCGTCGAAATCGTCGGGCTTCGCCGCCGCCTCGGCCGCGGCGAGCGCGGCCTGCGCCGCGTCGATCCGCTCCGACAGCGCCCGCTGGCGCTGCGCGTAGCGGGTGGTGCCGTCCACGATGCGCGCGCGCTCGGCGTCGATCAGGGCGAAGACGCCCGAGAACAGCGTCGCGAGCCGCTCGGCGCGCGGCGCGTCCGGGCCGGGGCCGACCTGCGCGAGCAGCGCCGCGACCTCCTCCATGCCGGTGCGGCGCGCGGCGATCCGCGCGGCGAGGGCGGCGAGCTCGGGATCGTCGCGCCAGGCATGGGGATCTTCGGGGAGCGGCCCGGTCCACATCATGCCGATCGACAGATGGACGACCTTGCGTTGCACGCAGGGCCAGTCGGGGTCCTTCGGCTGGGCCAGCGCCGCGCCGGCCGCAACCGCCGCCGCGCAGAGGGCGACGGCCAGACGTGCGAAGCCTCTACTCGTCCTCATCGTCCAGCACCTCGCCCGTCGCCTCGAAATGCGTCACCGCCGCGCGCAGTTCGCGGTATTCCTCGCAGCCGTCGCTGAAATCGCCGTCGGAGAAGGTCAGCGACACCTGAACGCACACCTCGCCGAGCCGGGCCAGCGTCGCCTGCGCCCTCGGCAGATCGTTCATCTGCAGATAGGCCTCGCCGAGATATTCCAGCGCCTCGCGGTGGCGCGGATTCAGCTCGAGGGCGATGTGGTAATGTTCGAGGGCCTTCTCGAAATTGCCCATCTTGCGGTGGCTGTAGCCTAGGAGATTGTGCGCGTTGTCGTGCCAGGGCCGGCGCGCCACCACCTTGTCCAGCGCCGCGACCGCCGCCGCCCAGTTCTTCGCGGCGCGCGCGTCGATCGCGTCGGCGTAGTCGGCGTCGCCCGACCGCGCGCGCGGGCTCATGTCGCCGCTGAACACGGCCCAGGCCGGGCTCGCGCCCAGAGCGGCGACGCAGGCCGCCGCAACCATCCATGACCGCATCTCGCATCCTCCCCGCATGTTTTGCGAAGGGAAGGTAGGCTGCGCCGCATCGGGGGCCAGAACGGCGCTCATCCGCGCCGCCGCGCCATCATGCCCCGCGCGGGGTCGTAGGCCCAGAAGGCCGCGCCGAGGAACAGCGCCCCGGTCGCGAGCACCGCCCAGAAGGACGACCAGTTCACCTGCATGTAGAGCGCATAGCGGATAAGCTCGACGCAATGGGTGAAGGGGTTCGCCTCGGCGATGTCGGCGAGAATGGGGCTGCCCTCGCGCACGCGCCACAGCGGATAGAGCGCCGAGGAGGCGAAGAACATCGGGAAGATCACGAAATTCATCACGCCCGCGAAATTCTCGAGCTGACTGATCGTCGAGGACAGCAGCAGCCCGATCGCCCCCAGCAGCATCCCCGACAGGATCAGCGCGGGAAGCACTGTCACGAGGCCCCAGACCGGCGGGCGGATGCCATAGGCCCAGGCGACGGCCAGGAAAGCGTAGACCTGAAGCACCGAGATCAGCACCGCGCCCGCGAGCTTGGCGGTCAGGAGGAACCAGCGCGGATAGGGGCTGACCAGCAGGGTCCGCATCGCGCCGGTCTCGCGGTCGTAGACCATCGACAGCGCCGACTGCATGCCCTGAAACAGCACGATCATCGCGCACAGTCCCGGCAGGACGTAGACCTCGTAGAGAACGTAGGTCTGATAGGGCTGCATCAGCGACACGCCAAGCACCGCGCGAAATCCAGCGGCGAAGATGAACAGCCACACCAGCGGCCGCACGAGCGCGGCGACGAAGCGCTCCTTCTGCTGGAAGAAGCGCAGCGCCTCGCGCCGCACGACGCCCGAGAAGCAGATGATCCAGCCCTCGCGCCCCTGCGCCGAGAGCGGGGTCTCGCGCGGGGCGCTCACGCGCCCGCCTCTTCGACAGCGGCTTCCGGCGCGCGCGTCAGCTTGAGGAACATGTCCGACAGCGCGCCGTCGCCGGCGAGGTCGGACGCGGTTCCGGCGGCCCTCACGCGGCCCTTGTGCAGCACCACCACGCGGTCGGCGGGCGCGACTTCGTCGATCAGATGCGTGGCCCAGAGCACGCCGACGCCGCGCTCGGCGGCCAGCGCATGGGCGTCGCGCACGATGGCGGCGCGGCTTTCGAGGTCGAGGCCGGTGGTCGGCTCGTCGCAGAGCAGCAGTTCCGGCTCGTGCAGCAGCGCCTGCGCGATCTCGGCGCGGCGCTGCTGGCCGCCCGAAAGCCTGCCGACCTTCTCGCCCATCTTGTCCAAAAGCCCCACCTGCGCCAGCGCGGCCTCGGCGCGGGCCAGCGCGTCCGCCCGGGGCAGGCCGTGCAGGGCCCCGTGATAGGCGGCGTTCTGCGCCACAGTCAGATTGGCGTCGAGCGCGCGGCTCTGGAACACCACCCCCATTCGCGCCATCGCATCGCGGGGCGCGCCCCGGATGTCGCAGCCGCAGACGCTGATGCGCCCCTCGCGGGCGGCGAAGAGGCGCGTGACGAGGTTGAACAGCGTGGTCTTGCCTGCGCCGTTGACGCCGAGAAGGGCCGTGAAGGCCCCTCTCGGCGCAGTCAGCGACACGCGGTCTAGCGCCTTGGTCGCGCCATAGGCGAAGGACAGATCGACGATTTCGAGCGCGGGGGCCGTGTCGGCGTCGGTCTCCATCATGCGCCGCCGTCCGGAGTTGGGATCACTCCTTGCGTTTCTCCACCACGGCGAAGTCGCTGTCGAGTTCGATGTCGTACTGGCCGTCCGCGCAGAACACGTCGTCGAGTTCGAAGCCGCCATCCTCGCGCTCGATGTCGTCCGCATCCATCTCGCACTGCATCTCGGCCAGCAGCGCCATGATGCGCGCAGTCTCCTCCTCGGTGATCTCCTGCGCCGCCGCGGGAAGCGCGCACGCCATCAGCGCGCCCGCGACCAACGCCTTCAGTCCGTCCCTCTTCATGGTCTTTCCCCCTTACTGGATGCTGATCTCGACGCGCTGCGTGTCGCCGGTCGAACCCGGAATGCGCAGCTCGTAGCGGCCTGGCTTGATCGCGATGAAGGACAGGCTCGCCTTGCCCGCAGCGTCGAACTCCATGCTGTCGATCGCCATGGGCCGGATCTCGATGTCGTTGATCACGATCTCGTTCATCCAGATCGCACGGAAGAACTCCGGCCCTACCAGCGCCAGCTCCTGCGTGCCGTCGGCGACGATATCGATCTGGTAATAGACGCCGGAGGACAGGTTCAGCGGCCCTTCGGCGAGCGGCTTGCCGGAGGACAGCGTGATCTCGGGCAGCTTCTCGCGGTTGCAGCGCGCGAGCAGGCCGGCGAAGCCGAGCTCGGTGCAGAGCGGGGCGGCCTGCGCCGGGCCGGCGAGCGGCGGAGCGGCGATGGCGCCGGCGAGCGCGACGGCGCCGATCAAAGCGATCTTCATGAGGTTCTTCTCCCTGATTGATGAAACCTGCGGGCCGCGACGGCGGCGCGTCATTGCGGCGAGACCACGACCCCCCAGGGCTGCTCGCCCACGGCGATCGACTTGATGACCGTCTCGGAGGCCACGTCGATCACGGACACGTCGTTGGAATTGCCGTTCGTGGTGAAGAGATATCGCTCGTCCGGCGTGAAGCCGAGCTGCCAGACGCGCTGGCCGACCAGCAGATACTGCTTCACCTCGAAGCTCGCCCCGTCGATCACAGCGACGCGATTCGACGGGCCCAGGGCCACGAACACCTTGGAGCCGTCCGCGGTGGCGCGTACGCCCACGGGCTGCAGCGCCTCGGGCGTGACGCCGGGCACCTCGAATTCGATCTTCTTGATGATCTCGCCATTCGAGGGGTCGATCACGCTGACCGTGCCGCCGATCTCGGCCGAGACGAACAGGAACTTCCCGTCGCGCGTGAACTCGGCGAATCGCGGGCGGCTGTCGACCAGCGTGTTCTGGAAAATCTCGAAGGTCTCGGTGTCGATGAAATGCGCCATGTTGGTGGTCTCGGAGGTGTTGACCACCACGCGTCCGTCGGGGCTGACGCCCATGCCTTCGGGCTCGATGCCGACCGGAACTTCGGCCAGAACGCGCTTGGTCTTCACATCCACCACAGTGACGATGTTGTCGTCCTCATTGGCGATGTAGAGCGGGTTGCCCGAGGGGTGCAGCACGAACAATTCGGGGTCGGGGCCGCTCGGCAAGGTGTGCAGCAGCTCCATCGTCTGGGGGTTGAAGACCTGCACCGTGTCGTCGTCGGAGGCGCAGACGTAGAGTTCGGTCCCGTCGGGGCTTATGGTGATGCCGCGGGGGCGCTGGCCCACCGGGGTCGTGTCGATGACCTCCAGCGTCTCGACGTCGATGCGCGTGACCGTGTTGCCCTTCTCGTTGCTGACGAAGGCGGTCAGCGCAGCCGCTTCGAACGCGAACAGCGCGAGGGCCGAAGCCGCAAGGGTGCGGTGGATCGTCATGCCGTGTTCCTCTCTTTCAAAGGCGACATTCGCTTTCGCCCTCGTCGACGCCCAGAGTGTCCAGCCTGTTGCGCTGGTGCAGGAATTCCTCCTGCGGCGAGATGCTGACCACGTTGCGCATGTCGCCGAGGACGACGCCCTGCCGCAGTTGCCGGCTCCAGGGCCTGAAACTCAGCGGCAGGCCCTTGAAGGCGGCCAGTTCGAACGCGTCGCCGAGCAGATGCGCCGTCACGTCGGCGACGTCGCCGGAGTTGATGCGCGACACCGCTTCGCCTACCGAGCGCAGCGCCGCCCAGGCCTCGTAATCGAGATCGGTCATCCGCCGCCCCGCCAGCGCCTCGAAGCGGCGTTGAAGCTGCGTGGCGCCGAAGCTCTCATGCGCGGGATGCCATGCGGTGGCGCGCAGGCCGGCGTCGCCGGCGACCGGGCGCGGCGTCCAGCCGCGATAGGGCAGGTAGACCCCGAACACGTCCGATTCGTCGGCCACCACCACCACGTCATGCGCGCGCGCCGGCTGCATGAAGACGGGGATCTGCTTCTGCACCAGCACATGGCCGCTGTCGCTGCGCCGCGCGCCGCCGGTGTCCGCGAATTCGAGCTCGGTCACGATCCGCGCGCCGAAGCGCTTGGCGGAAGCTCGCAGGGCCTCGGCCTTCTCGCGGTCGCGCGGGTGCGAGCCGTAGACGAGCACCCATTCGTCCCATTGCTTCCACAGCAGATACTGCGCCAGGCCGTCGGCGATCATCCGCCGCGACGGCGTCACATGCAGCACGTTGACACGGCACTCCGCCCCGCGAAGCCGGTCGTCGGGGGCCGAGGCGTTGAGCAGCAGCACGTCGCGGTCCGCCGCGTGGTCGGCGAGCGCCAGCAGATCGTCGGCTTCCGCCAGCGTCACGACATAACGGGCGCCCTGGTCGATGAGCGCGTCGAGCGCAGCCGTCGCCTCATCGTGGGCGGCCGTCGCCTCGAGCAGCGCGAAGCTGTGGCCGAGAAAACTGCCCGTGCTCTGATTGTCGTTGGTGGCGAGCCGGGCGCCCTGAAATCCCTCGTCGCCCGCAGGCAGATCGAGGCGCGAGATCGGCGCCGGACGTGGCCGCTCGACCGCGAGAACCGCAGCGACGACATCGACTGCCCCCGACACCGTCGGCGCGAGCGCGAGACAGACAACCGCGATTGATCGCAGCATCCGCCGTCCTCCCCTGCTTTATCGTTGCCGTCAACGAGCCCCGAGGCGGCCCTTCCGGTCAAGGCCCGCCGCCGCAGCTCTCAGAATTTGAGAGCCGCTTGCGCCGGATTGCGCCGCCGCGTCGCCTCGATAGGATCGCGCTATGGATCGATCCGCAACCTTCGCCCTCGCGATGCTCGCGCTCGGAAGTCCCGGAGCGTCGAGCGCTGCGGAGCCGGTCCGCGCGGCGTTTTTCGGCGTGAAGGTGGTGGATACGAGCCTTGGCGCGAACCACGACGCCGAGGACGCGCGCGCCCGCCAGCTCGAGGCGCAGCTCGTCGAGACGCTCGCCGCCTCCGGGCGCTATGTCTTCGTGGATGTGGCGCCCGTGGCCGCCGAGGCCGCGCGCTACGACAACCTCGCCCATTGCAACGGCTGCGACGCCGATTTCGCGGCTGCTCTGGGCGCCGAGATCGCGATCACCGGCGAGGTGCAGAAGACCTCCAACCTGATCCTGCACATCTCGATCTTCCTGCGCGACGCCGCCACGGGCGCGCTGGTCGATGGCGGTTCGGCCGACATCCGCGGCAATACCGACGAGAGCTGGCGGCGCGGGCTCGACTTCATCCTCAAGCGCCGCATCCTCGCGGACTGATCGCGGTCTCCCGACCTTGAACCGGCGCCCGTCCGACCGGTTATGTCTTGTGTCTCGCGTCGCTCTCTGAGACTCTTTCAGCAGCGTCGCGAGAGTCGGCGCGTCAATCAGCCACTCGGAGGAAATCATGGCCTGGACTGCACCGATCGTCGAAGAAGTCGCCTGCGGCATGGAGATCAACATGTATTTCCCGGCCGAGGAGGAGAGCGGCGATCTGTTCTGATCGTCGATCAGGCGGCGCCTGAGGCGCGCAGCGCGCTATGACCATGCGCGCGCTGATCCTCGGCGCCGCCGCCGGCGGCGGGCTTCCGCAGTGGAACTGCGCGGCGCCGAACAGCCGCGCAGCCTGGGACAGATCCGCCGCGCCGCGGGCCACGCAATCCTCGCTGGCGGCGACTGGCGACGGGTCGGCTTGGGCGCTTGTGAACGCCTCGCCCGACCTGCGGGCCCAGATCATGGCGACGCCAGACCTCCAGCCGCGCCCCGCCGCGACGCATGGGCTGCGCAATTCGCCCATCGTCTCGGTGCTGCTGACCAATGGCGACATCGACCACGTCGCGGGGCTGCTGACCTTGCGCGAGGGCCATGCGTTCGACCTGTTCGCCACTGAGGCGATCCATGAGGTTCTCGACGCCAATCCGATTTTCGCGGCGCTCGACCCCGCCCGCGTCGCGCGCCGCCGGGTCGGGCTCGACGCTCCCTTCGAACTCGCGCCGGGTCTGCGGGCGACCCTTTATGCGGTGCCGGGCAAAGTGCCGCTCTATCTCGAAGGCGAGACCGTCGAGACGGGTCTCGTCGGCGAACAGACTGTCGGCGTCGCGCTGTCCGACGGCGCCCGAACGCTGCAGTACGTTCCCGGATGCGCCGCTATGACTGCGGACCTCGCCGCGCGTCTGAATGGCGCGGACGCAGTGCTGTTCGACGGTACGGTGTTCCACGACGACGAGATGATCCGCGAGTGCGTCGGCTGGAAGACCGGCGCCCGCATGGGCCACATGGCGATGGCGGGGCCGCAGGGCTCGCTCGCCGCCTTCGCAGGCGTCGAGGCGGGCCGCAAGGTCTATGTCCACATCAACAACACCAACCCCGTCTGGCGGCCCGACGCGCCCGAGCGCGCCGAGGTCGAGGCCGCCGGCTGGGAGATCGGTTTCGACGGCATGGAGATCGCGCTGTGACCCTGCTCACCCCGACCCAGATGGAAGAGGCGCTGCGCGCCGTCGGCGAGACGCGCTATCACCATCTGCACCCGTTCCATGAACGGCTGCATTCGGGCGGCTGCACCAAGGATCAGGTGCGCGCCTGGGCGCTCAACCGCTACTGCTACCAGCGCATCATCCCGACCAAGGACGCGACGATCCTCGCCCGGATCGAGGACACGCCGACGCGCCGCATCTGGCGCCAGCGCATCGTCGATCATGACGGCGAGGTCGACGATCACCCGGAGGGCGGGCTGCGGCGCTGGCTGGCGCTGACCGACGGGTTGGGGCTCGACCGCGCCTATGTCGCCTCGATGGAGGGCGCGCTGCCGGCGGTGCGTTTCGCCTGCGAGGCCTATGTGACTTTCGTGCGCGAGCGCAGTCTGCTCGAGGCCATCGCCTCCTCGCTGACCGAGATGTTCTCGCCGATGATCATCAAGGCGCGGGTGTCGGGGATGCTGC
>NZ_DAIQNN010000085.1:0-11145 GCF_036788415.1 Rubrimonas sp.
CATCCTCAGGCGTCCTTCGACAAATGGATGTCCAGGGAAAAGGGGGCCAGCTCACCACATGCTCGCCGGACTTTGTTGAGCAAATCACGGCCGGGCCGGAGTTCCCCTTTCCCCTGACAGACTCAAACCATTGCCTTGGTGACGGGGATGCCGAGGGCGGTGAAACGGTTCAGGACGGCGGCCCTGACGTGGAGCTCTGCGTGCGCAATCTCCATGATGCCGCGCCCTGCCGCCAGGCCAGCCAGAGCCTTGCGCTCGGGGGTGAACGAGCTCCGTCGTCGCCCATGACATGGGAATGCCGAGGAGGGCGTGCGCGCGTTGCTGAAGCCCCGCCGCGATCATCGGGAAGTCGCCGATGGACGACCTTATATCGGCGTCCACGGAAACGGCGGCAGCTCAGGCGAGCAAGCTAGCTCCTGCTCCACCACGGCGAGCGCCCGCGCCTCGGTCGCCCTTATGGCCGCCTCGATGCGCTCCATCTCGCCCCGCCTCCTCGCGCCGCAGCGGGTCGCGTCAGCCGAGCTTCAGGTCGCGACGCACCCGCGTCGGCCCTTCCGTCGCCGAAGTCGGCGTCACGAAGTCCGGCCAGTAGCGCGCCACGCCCATGCGGCCCGCGAACCAGCCGCGCAGGGCGTCAATCTCGCTTACGCAGCGCAGCGCGGCCCGGCGCTGGCCCTCGAAGGCCCCGGACGGGTCGAGCGGGGGCGTCTCCGCCACGATCATCACGCCGGGCTTGGCCCCCGGAAAACGTCCCGGCGCCAGCGTCAGGTGATAGCGCGTGCCATCCATGGCCGGCTGCATCACCGAGGCCAGCCCTTCGATGTCCTCGCCCCAGTCATGGATCAGGATGCTCGCGATTCCCTCGCGCAGGTGATGGGCCATTCGGACCGCGGGCATGAAGCTCCAGCGCGGCAGGGTGTCGGGGTCGAAGATCAGCAGGCCCCTGCCGGAGTCGGACGACAGCCGCGCCTCCTCGACGCCCAACGCCGGGGCGCGGTCTGTGATCAGCGCGATGTAGCCTTTCCAGAACGCGTCCCGCCCGTGGGCCGGCGCAGCGCTGTCAGCGGCCGCGGAGCGCGCCGCAGCCTCCAGAACCTCGACCTGGAACTCGCGGCGGCGCTTCAACTCATAGGCTGCGCAGGCCGCCTCGTCGCGCAGCTCCTTGATGACCGCGTCCAGCGTCACGACCTGATCGTAGCCGAGTTCGCTCCCCTCGACCTCGACCGCGGCCGCCGGCGTCGTCAGCCAGACCGAAGCGGCGATGGCGACCTTGCCAGACGCCGCCATCTGGGCGGCCGCTTCCTTGGCCCGGCGGGCCAGCGCCGGGCGATGACCGAACCGGATCGCGATCAGCAGGCCCAGCTTGATCAGGCCCAGATCCACAACCACCCGAAGGTTATGGCCGCCGTCCGCGTCGCCGTCGTCTCGGACGCGCTCGACCGTCGTCCTCTCGATGGCGATGTCCATCTGGAAGTTTCGCAGGGACTGGCGGATGAACCATCCCGTGAAGCCGTTGCAGCACTGCAGGTTCTCCGCGAGGCACTGCTCGATGGCGTTCTCGGCGTAGCGCATCTGATGCGCGGTGGTCGGTCGCAACTTCGCCGCCTCTAAAATCAATCCGGACCCTGCAAGCTAGGCGGCGGGCGGTTAAGCCGTCCTCAACGGGCGGTCCGCGGCGCCCGGCCGCTGCCAGCTCGCGCGGAAGGCGTTTGCCAATCATGAGGACGCATGGTCTCACGGAATTGTGCGATGCAGCAGAGAATCCGATGAGGGCCGTCACCATCGGCTCAGCGACCATAGGCGTCAGCAGCATCGTCTGTTGATCGGCGCGCATCCCTCGCGAGCAGGGCCTGATAGAGCGTGGCGTGGTCGGGCAGGTCGAACAACATGCCGGGGGCATAGCACCGATCTCACATGCGTTCTGCCGGAAATCGGGCGGGTATTTCGGAGCGCCAAGGTCGGTGGCCCAAGAGGCGCCCAACCGATGGGGCAGTGTTCTCCCGTTTCCGGCCGGTGGAGGACCGGAGGGCGGACTGCGATAATCGGCCGGTCGCACGACCGTCGTAGGCACCGCCATCTCGGCAGCGTGCCAATCAGGGAGTGCCGAGGCTTAACGGTTCCGGTCAGTCACGGCTTGATGGGTCGACAGCGAAATCCGGACGGTCGCGACGCTGCCCTTCAACGCTCCCGCTTGATCGGTAGCGGACAGAGCAGTATCTACGACGTAGATACAGGAGACTGTCATGCACGCCGTGATCAAGAAATGGGGGAACAGCGCCGCGGTTCGCGTTCCGACATCGGTGATGTCCGAGCTGGGCCTTGGCGTCGACGATCCGATCGACATCCGCGTCGAGGACGGCAGGATCGTAATCGAGCCCGCAGCGCCGACGGCGCCGCGCCTTGAGGATCTGCTCGAAGGTTTGACGGCCGACAACCTCCACGACGAAGCGGACTTCGGTCTCGCTCTAGGTCGCGAGGCGCTCTGAGTGGCGTCGTATGTTCCTGACGCCGGCGAAATCGTCTGGCTCAGCTTTACGCCACAGGCTGGACGCGAGCAGGCAGGGCACCGGCCGGCAGTGGTGCTAAGCCCGGCATCCTACAACGGTCGCGTCGGCCTGATGCTCTGCTGCCCGACGACGACCCGGATCAAGGGCTACCCCTTTGAGGTCGTTCTCGACGGAGAGCCCCCGAGCGTCGCCCTGGCGGATCAGGTCCGTAGCCTCGACTGGAGGGTTCGGCGGGCGGAGCGAAAGGGCGCCGTCAGCGCCAGGGCTTTGGCGGAGATCAGAGGCAAGGCCGCCGCCCTGCTCGGCATAACGTCTCGATGAACTCCGCGCTGCTGAGGAATGCCGACTGCTCTAGTTTCCGGCCAGTCGAGAACTGCGGGGCGTCGTGCGGCCGCGAGGCGTTGCCGCAGCTCCCAGTCGAGATCGTGGGTGCCGATGGCGGGCGGCGCCTGTAGGTCCGAGCCTGTCTTTGGCCAGCAGATCCAGGGAACGGTGGAGCTGGAGACCCTACGACGTCACCCCGACCTTGACTTCGGGTCCCAACCTCAAGCGGGCGGGCGCTCTTACACCGGTGACACGCCGCGTTCCGCAGGCTGAAGACGGGCGCCCGCACAGACCGGCGGCACGCGTGGTCGCAGGGGGCGCGTCGCAGATTGAGATGCCATCGGCTCGCCGTTAGACATCGTGCGATGTGGATCGTCCGCGCATCCTTGCTGCGCCGCCTGTGCGTCGCGCTGATCGCCCTCGCGTTGGCGACGGCGGGCGTGGGGCATGGGCACGGTCCGGCGCCTGCGCTGCCTGCGGCGCTGGCCGCCTTCCTCGACGCCGGCGGCACGGTCGACGATCTCTGCCTCGAAGGCGCGGACCACGTCGACGTCGGCGGCGACTGTCCGTGGTGCCAGCGCGAGGAGGCGGTCGCGCTCGCCGCCGCGCTCTTCTCCCTCTCGCCGCCCCCGCGCGCCGCCGAACCTCGGCCGTTGGCGGAAGCCGGAACCGCGATCGGCCGCGGCCCCCGCGCGCCCCCGGCCCGAGGCCCTCCGACCTCTCTCGCCTGACCATCGACCGGACCGCCAAACGGCGGCCCGCCCCGCCCGTTTGGGCGCGTCCAGCGAGAGCGACCTCACATGCCCAGCCCCGGTTCGCCGCCGCGCGACCGCGCGAGGCCTGCGCGACGCGCCCCTGTCCCGTTCTTCCGACAGGAGATCATCCGATGACACGCACCATCGCCCTCTTCGCCGCCCTCGCGCTCGCCGCGCCCGCGGCGCTCGCCCACGCCACGTTCGAGAACCGCGAGGTGGCGCAGAACTCCACGGTCCGCATGGTGACGCGGATCCCCCACGGCTGCGGCGCGGAGGCGACGCTGCGGGTGCGCGTCGCGATCCCCGAGGGCGTCATCAGCGTGAAGCCCATGCCTAAGGCGGGCTGGGACCTCGAGATCGTCCGCGGCCCCTACGAGCGCAGCTACGAGCTGTGGGGCGCCACCATCACCGAAGGCGTGCGCGAGCTGATCTGGACCGGCGAACTGCCCGACGAGCACTACGACGAGTTCGTCTGGCGCGCGCGCTTCACCGACGCCCTGCCCGCGGGCGAGACGCTCTACATCCCCGTGGTGCAGGAATGCGCGACGAGCGCGGAGCGCTGGATCGAGATCCCCGCGGCCGGCCAGTCCGGCGCCGATCTGGCCTATCCCGCGCCGGGCGTGAAGGTGACGCCCGCGGCGGGCGGCGGCCACTGAGGACCGGGCCGGTGTCGCGGGCGAGGCGCTTTCTTGCGGCGGCCCGCTGCGCCGTCCTGATCGCGCTGGCGCCGGCCGCGGCCCTGGCCCACGCCCAGCTGCACGGGGCGGAGCCCGCCGCCGGGGCCGTGGTGGCGGTCGCGCCGGAGGCGGTGCGGCTGCGCTTCAACGAGCCCGTCGCACCGCTGCCGACCCGCTGGGTCTTCCCCGACGGGACGACCTTCGACGTCGAGCCATCCGCCGAAGGCGAAACGCTGGTGGTGCCCGCGCCCGCCGACGCGCCGCAGGGCACGCACGCCGTCAGCTGGCGCGTGGTCAGCGGCGACGGCCACCCGGTCGGGGGCGTACACGTGTTCTCGATCGGCGCGCCGTCCGAGACCCCGGAGATCGCCCCCGACCGCCCCGCATGGGCCCCAGCTTCCGCGCGTCTCGCGCTGACGCTGGCGCTCGCGCTCGGCGCCGGCGGTGCGTTCTGGGCGGCGATGGAGGGGCGGCGGCCGGGCCCGGTCGCCCGGATCGCCGCCGTCGCTGCGGCGCCGACCGCGCTCGCGATGCTCGCCGCGCAGACCGCGGACCTCGCGGGCGAGGCCGCGGCGCTCGGGCGCGGCGCGGACTGGTTGCGGGCGGCGACGGGGCCGTTCGGCCTCGCCGCTGCGCTCGGGGCCGGAGCCGGGCTGCTCGCCGCGACCGCAGGGGGGCGCACGCGGGCGAGCCTCGCCTTGGCGCTCGCCGCCGCCTCCTACGCCGCCGCCGGCCATGCGGCGCGCGTCGAGCCGGTCGCGCTGATGGCGCCGCTCGTGTTCCTGCACGCGGCCGCCATGCTGTTCTGGGCCGGCGCGCTGCCGGAGCTCGTCAGCGCCCGCGCCGACGCGGCGGGCCTCGCCCGCTTCTCCCGCCTCGCCGCGCCCGTGGTCGCTGCGCTGGCGCTCAGCGGCGGCGCGCTCGCGGTCGTCCAGCTCGAGGCGCCGCAGGCGCTCTGGACGACGGGATACGGTTTGCTCCTGTCGGCGAAGCTTGCGGTGGTCGCGGCGGCCCTTGCGCTCGCGGCGCGACACCGTTTCGTTCTGAGCTCCGCGCTCTCAGTCGATCCCGACCGCGTCCGGCCGCGGTATCTGGCGTCGCTGCGGATCGAGACCGCGCTGCTGGTCGCCGTGCTAGGGCTCACCGCGGGCTTCCGCCTCACATCGCCGCCCTGGGCCATGACGGCAGAGACCGAACTGCACGTCCACCTGCACGGCGTCGCCGCCATGGCGGACCTGACGATCATCCCCGGCCGGCGCGGAGCGAACCGCGTCGTCATCCGCCCTCTCGACGCCGACTTCGCCCCGTTCGCGCCGCTGGAGGTGGAGCTCTTCTTCTCCCATCCCGCCAGCGGCCTCGGCCCCTTCGCGCTGCGAGCGGAGCCTGCGCAGGACGGGACCTGGACCGTCGAGACGGTGCACCTGCCCGCGTCGGGAGTATGGGACATGCGGCTGGACCTGCTGATCACCGACTTCCGCAAGGAGATGATCGGCGGCGAGATGATGATGGCGCCATGAAGCGGGGACGGCTGACGGACGGACGCTTACTCGCCAGGCGGCCGACCCGTCGGGGGCGACTGCTGGCGGCCCGCAGCGCCAAAAGTCCTGGCTGGCCGCAGACTTCATGCCGCTCAGCGCCAATGAGGAGCGCCGACTGATGAACCGACGACAGTTCGCCGTTCTCTCCGCATCCGCAGCGCTTGGGTTTCGCGCCCCTGCGGCGAGGGCGCAGTCGCCCATGCCAAAAGAATCGGTTCGAGCCGGGCTCGACGAGCCCATCCACGACATGTCCGTCTGGCCGGCGGAATGGACGGGCGACGAAACGATCGTGATGCTGGCCTATCCCGGCATGACGGCGCTGGATCTGGTCGGGCCGCAATACTTCTTCGCCAGCCTGTGGGGCGCCTCGGTTCAGGTCGCCGCGAAGACGCTCGATCCGGTCCCGACCGACACCCGGCTGACCATCCTGCCCGACGTCACTTTCGCTGAAACAGTCGAGGCGCCGACCATCCTGTTCGCGCCCGGCGGGATCTCGGGCACGCTGAACGCCATGGAGGACGACGAGACGGTGGACTTCCTCGCCACGCGCGGCGCCCGCGCCGGCTACGTGACGTCCGTGTGCACCGGCGCGCTTCTCCTCGGACAGGCCGGTCTGATTGACGGATACCGGGCGACCTCGCATTGGCTGTCCCAAGGGGTTCTCCAAGCTTTTGGCGCGACGGCGGTGGACGCCCGGGTGGTGCGGGATCGCAATCGGATCACCGGAGGCGGAGTGACCGCCGGGATCGATTTCGGTCTCGCGCTCGTGCAGGCGTTGCGGGGGCGCGAATACGCTCAGGCCATCCAGCTTCTCGCCGAGTATGCGCCCGAGCCGCCGCTCTCGGCCGGAACGCTGACCCAGGCGCCGCCGGACATCGCAGCCATGATGCAGGGCATGTTTCCAGGTTTCGAAAGCCACGCGCGTGCGATCGCCGCGACGCGGCGGACATGAGCATCAAGCTTGAGACTGGGTGGCCAGCCGTCACAGGCACGCTGGCGCCACGACCTGCGTCGACCCGAAGCGACCGCCTTCCGGCCGGCCTCAAGCTCTCCTCCCGATTCCGACTTCTCGCTGCGCCCAGAAGCGTGCGCGGCTGGCGGCCATTGGCGCGACGGGCGGGTTTGTACCGCATGCCGTTCATAGTCACGCCCACTGCAAAGTGCAGGGCGTGTCCAGCATTTACATCGGAGCCGGCGTTCAAGACAGCGCGAGCTCCGCAGAAGCGCTCGCGATGGCGGTCGCGTACGCCGCTGGACCGATCTGTCACGCATTTGACGCCGAGTCGGGCCTACGTAGCGCCGGCGCGGCGTCCCGATTGCGCCGCGTGTCGGGCGTGACCGAGCAGCTTGCGCCTAGGCGCCTCGATGTTACTAAGTAACAAAATGTCAGCGCATCTGAACCGGAGCCCTAGACCCATGCACTTCCGACACCCCGTGATCGCCGCCGCTCTTCTCGCCGCCGCCGGCCTTGGCGGCGCCGCAGGCGCGCAGACCCGTTCGGCCGTTTCTGTCGCAGCCCCTTGGCATGTGAACAACTACGAGCCGTCGCAGGACGGATACATCTATCAGCGCATGCAGATCGGCGAGACGCTGGTCGACGTGTGCGAGGACGCGGCGCCATGCCCCGGCCTCGCCACAGGCTGGACCACCAGCGAGGACGGGCTCGAATGGCGCTTCGACCTGCGGCAGGGCGTGACCTTCCACGATGGCTCGGCAATGGACGCCGAAATCGCCGCCGCCAACCTGCGCCGCGCCGCCGAGCGCCCGGGGGTGCTGGCGTTGGTCCCGCTGACCGCCGTCGTGGCGGAGGGCGACCAGGTTGTCATCCGACTTGAGACGCCCTTCGCTGCGCTGCCTTCGGTGCTGGCGAACTATGGCGCGATGATCGTCGCGCCCGCCAGCTTCGACGCGAACGGCGACGCGGTCGCCTTCATCGGCACCGGCCCGTTCCGCGTCGTCAGCATGGCGCCGCCTCTGTCGCTGGTCGCCGAGCGCTTCGACGGCTACTGGGGCGAAGCCGCGCATGTCGCGGAGGTGCGGTATCTGTCGTCCCACCGCCCCGAGACCCGCGCTCTGATGATTGAGAGCGGCGACGCCGATCTGGCGCTCAACCTCGACAAGGATGGATTTGATCGCCTAGACGCGCTCGATCTGTCGACCGTCCACGCCGTCCCGATCCCGCGCACGGTTTTGGTCAAAATGAACCTCGCCCGGCCGCAGCTGGCCGAGGCCGAGGCGCGCCGCGCCCTGAGCCTCGCCATCGACCGCGAGGGCGTGGCCATCGGCATCCTCGACTTCCCCGACGCCGCCGCCAATCAGCTTTTCCCGCCGGTGCTGGCCGGCTGGCACGACGCGGACCAGCCCGCCGTCGTTCATGATCCCGAGCAGGCGCGCGAAATCCTCGCCGGTCTGGGCTGGGCCCCCGGTTCGGACGGCGTTCTGGTCCGCGACGGCGAGCGTTTCTCGCTGACCCTGCGCACCTATCCCAACCGCCCCGAACTGCCGCTGATCGCCGCCGCCCTGCAGGACCAGTGGCGCGACATCGGCGTCGAGCTGAAGGTTTCGATCGGCAATTCGTCCGACGTGCCCGGCGGCCATCAGGACGGAACGCTGGACATGGCGCTGGCCGCGCGCAACTACGGCCTGACCCCCGACCCGATCGTGAACGCCTTCGACGACTTCAAGGCCGGCGGCGGGGGCTGGGGCGCGATGAACTGGGACGCCCCGGACGTGGACGCGGCCCTGCGCGTCGCGCTGGCCGAGACCGACCCCGCGGCGCGAGCCGGGGCGATCCGCGCCGTCACCGACGCGCTTCAGACGGAACTGCCGGTCATCCCCGTGGCATGGTCAATGCTGACGGTGGGCCAGTCCGCCGCGCTGCAGGGCGTGACCATCGACCCGCTTGAGCGCAGCTACGGCCTGTCGCAGGTGCGGTGGGCCGATTGATGACGGTTGCGATCGCCCGCGCCGCGCGCTGGACCGCCCGTCCCGCCGCGGCACAGAGCCTCGGCGGGCTGATCGTCGGCCGTCTGATCCAGGCGCTGATCGTGGCGCTGGTGGTCGGCGTCGTCGGCTTCGCCATGCTGGAGTCGCTGCCCGGCGACGCGGCCTACCGGATCGCGGCGGGGCGCTACGGCCATGACATGGTCAGCGCCGCCGCGGCCGAGCAGGTCCGCGCGGAGCTTGGCCTCGACCGTCCCTCTTGGGTGCGGCTGCTTGCGTGGCTGGGCCGGCTTCTGACCCTCGATCTGGGCTACACGGCCGTCACCGGCGAGCGCGTGATCGACGCGGTCGCGCACCAGCTTGGCCACAGCGTGCTGCTGGCGGTCGTTGCGGTGTGGTTGGCCCTGCTGATCGCCACGCCCATCGGCGTGATCGCGGGGCTGAACCCCGGCGGCCTCTTCGACCGCGTCACCGCCATCGTCTCGATTCTGCTGCGCGCCACCCCCGCATTCCTGCTTGGGGTGGTGCTGATCCTGCTGATCGCGGTGCAGATGCGGGCGGCCCCGGCCGCCGGCCATTCCCATGGCGCCAACGCCTTCCTTCCCGCGCTGACGCTTGGGCTGGTGCTGGCCTCGGTGCTGACGCGAGTGATCCGCAACGCGGTCGCGCGCACCGTGGCCAGCGAGGCTTTCCAGTTCGCGCGGCACAAGGGCCTGTCTACCGGCGCGGCGCTGTGGCGGCACGGTTTCCGCAACGCCGCCGCCCCGGTCGTCGCCTATCTGGGCGTGCAGACCGCACTGCTGCTGGAGGGCGTCGTGGTCGTCGAAAGCGTCTTCGCCTGGCCCGGCATCGGCCACGCCCTGACCCACGCCGTCTTTGAGCGCGACGTGACCATGCTGCAGGGCACGGCGCTGGCGCTGGGGCTGTCCTTCGTGCTGCTCAGCTTCCTGATCGACCTCGCCTGCCGCGCCATTGACCCGAGGATGCGCGCATGACCGCCCGCGTCATGACCGCAGCCCGCACCGCAGCCCGCAGCGTCCTGCCTGCCCTGACCCTCGGCCCCATGAGCCCCGCGCGCGTCGCGGGGTTTGTCGGGATCGCCGTGATCGCGGCGCTGACCGTCGCGGGCCCGGACCTTGTGGGCCATGACCCCGCGCGGCAGAACCTGCGCGCGATCCTCGTTCCCCCCGGCACGGGCGCGCACATCCTCGGGACCGATCACCTCGGCCGCGATCTGGCCGCCCGCATCCTCGGCGGGGCGCAGCTGACGCTGGCGCTGGCGGCCCTCGCCGTCGGCACGGCGGCGGCCTTCGGCGTCAGCCTCGGCATCGTTGCGGGCTGGCGCGGCGGCTGGACGGACCGTGCGCTCGCGGCCTTCGCCGACGGGGTTCTGGCGCTGCCGGGCCTGCTGCTGGTCATGCTGCTGGCGGCGATCCGGCCCGACAGCTGGTGGACCCTCTACATCGGCCTGTCGCTGACGCTGTGGGTCGAGTTCTTCCGCGTCGCCCGCGAGCGGGCCCGCGTCCTGACGGCGGGCGAGGCGGTGCAGGCGGCCGAACTGCTGGGTCTGGGCCGCTGGCACGTCATCCGCCGACACCTCTGGCCCGATCTGGCGCAGCAGGTGCTGACTTTGGCGGCCTTCGGCGGCGCGACCGTCGTGACCGCGCTAGCCACGCTCGGCTTCATCTCGGTCGGCCTGCGGCCGCCGACTCCGGAATGGGGGGTGATGATGTCCGAGCTGCTGCCTAGCTGGCGCACCGCGCCCTGGGCCATCGCCGCCCCCATCGGCGCCCTGGCCGCGACCGTGCTGTGCCTACGCCTTGTCGCGGGCGAGGAGACCGACACATGACCCTGCGCGTTGACGATCTGTCCGTGTCGATCGGCGCCCGCCGCCTCGTCTATCCGATCGGCTTCACCGTCGAACCCGGCCGTCCGCTCGTGATCCTTGGCGAGACCGGCGCCGGCAAGAGCCTTATCGCGCAGGCGATCATGGGGTCGTTGCCGCGCGGCCTGACGGCCTCCGGCGGCGTCTGGCTCGACGGCGCCCGCATCGACGCGCTGCCCCGCCGCGGGCGTGAGGCGTTGTGGGGCCGTCGCCTCGCGATCCTCCCGCAGGAGCCGTGGCGCGCGCTCGACCCGCTGATGCGCAGCCTGTCGCAGGTGGCCGAGACCCATGCGCTGGTCGCCGGCAAGGACTGGGAGAGCGCCCCCGGCCTTGCGCGAGCCGATCTGGCCGACCTCGGCCTTGGCGAAGAGGCGGCGGCAGCGCGGCCGGGGCAGCTTTCGGGCGGCATGGCCCAGCGCGTGGCCTTCGCCGCGGCCACCGCCGCCGGGGCCCGCGTGCTTCTGGCCGACGAGCCGACGAAGGGCCTCGACGACGCCCGGCGCGATGATGTCGCCC
>NZ_DAIQNN010000086.1:0-10658 GCF_036788415.1 Rubrimonas sp.
GCGCTCCAGGGCGCGGTCGCCGAAGTGGTCGACGCCGCAGCCCAGGGCGATTTCGGCCGCCGCGTCGATCCGCGCTACAAGGATGACGGGCTCAACGGCTTCGCAGGCCAGCTCAACAGCCTGATGGACACCGTCCGCGACGGCGTCGGCGAGACCGCCCGCGTCATGGCGGCGCTCGCCCGCGGCGATCTCGGCGCCCGGATGAGCGGAAGCTATCGCGGGGCCTTCGCCGAACTCCAGGACAACGTCAACGCCACCGTCGCACGGCTGCGCGACACCGTCTCCGAAATCCAGTCCGTCTCCGACGCGATGCGCGAGCGCACCGCCGCCATCGCCGAAAGCGCCGAGACCCTCTCGGGGCGCGCCGAGAACCAGGCCGCCTCGCTCGAGGAGGTCGCCGCCACCATGGAGCAGATGTCGGCCACAGTCCGCACCAACGCCGAGAACGCCCTCTCGGCCCGCGACCTCTCCTCCGACGCCCACACCCGCGCCGACCGCGGCGGCGCCATCGTCGCCAAGGCCGTCACCGCCATGGGCGAAATCTCCACCGGATCGGCCAAGATCGCCGACATCGTCTCGGTCATCGACGGCTTCGCCTTCCAGACCAACCTGCTCGCGCTCAACGCCGCGGTCGAGGCCGCCCGCGCCGGCGAGGCCGGCAAGGGCTTCGCCGTCGTCGCCTCGGAAGTGCGCATGCTCGCCCAGCGCTCGGCGGAGGCCGCGCGCGACATCAAGACCCTGATCGACGCCAGCGCCCATCAGGTCGAAGGCGGCGTCAAGCTCGTCGAGGAGACCGGAAAAGCCCTGACCGAGATCGTCGAGGCCATCTCCAAAGTCTCCGACACCATCGCCGAAATCTCCGAAGCCTCCCGCGAGCAGTCCTCCGGCGTCGAGGAGATCACCTCGGCCATCACCTCGATGGACGAGATCACCCAGCAGAACTCCGCAATGGCCGACCAGTCCGCCGCCGCAGCCCGCTCGCTCGCCGAACAGGCCCAGGCGCTGGAAAGGCTCATGGCGTTCTTCAGCGATTCGAGCCGTCGCGCCAGCGGTTCCGGGGCCGCCGCCATCGCCGCGGAGTGACGGGCGGGCGACCGCCCGCCCCCGCCTCCTGCGCGAGCCCAGGCCCGCGCAGGACCGCATGGCGCGCCAAGAAGGTTTCCGCGCCAGCGCGTTAGCCTCTTGTTGAGCCTGCGGGCCGAATGTCCGCCCGCATCGCTCGGCGCCCCATCCGCTCGCGGACCGGGGCGCCGGCTGCTTTGGGGGGACGGACATGACATTCTCGCTTCGCGCGCAGCTGGTTGCGGCGCTGGTTCTTCTGGCGGCGGCGCTCGCCGCCACGCATTGGCAGGCCTGGGACAGCCGCAGCCGCGCCGACGCGGCCGTCGGCGCGATCTTCGCCGACCGGGTGGTCCCGCTGCGCGATCTCAAGCGCGTCGCCGACGCCTACGCCGTCGACATCGTCGACGCCACGCACAAGCTGCGCTCCGGCGCTTTCGACTGGGCGCTGGCCGAGGCGAGCATCCGCCGCGCGCGAGGCGACATCGCCGGGCTCTGGAGCGCCTATCTGCGCACGACGCTCGTGCCCGAGGAGGTCCGCCTCGTCGAGGCCGCCAAGCCGCTGATGGCCGAAGCCGACCGGCGCGTCGACGCGCTGCTCGGGATGATCGCCGCCCGCGACATGGCGGGCGTCGAGGGCTTCGCGCGCGACTCGCTCTATCAGGCGATCGACCCGATTTCGACGGTCGTCTCCGACCTGATCGCGCTGCAGGTGCGCGTCGTCGAGAGCGACATCGGCGCGCTGCGCGGCGCTTTCGAGGACGCCGCCTTCGTCGGCTTCGGGCTGATCGCGGTGGCGGCGCTCGGCGTCGGCTTCGGCGTCTGGGTGGCGCTCTGGCGCGTCGTCGCCCCGATCGGCCACATCACGCGGGAGATGACCGCGATCGCCGGTGGCGATCTCGACGTGACGCTCTCCGACGACCGCCAGGCCCGCGAGATCGCCGAGATGACCCGCGCGCTGCGGGTCTTTCTTGACAACGCCCGCGCCAAGCGCCGCCTCGACGACGAAGCCGCCGCCCTCGCCGCGCGCGACGCCGAGGCCGCGCGCGAGCGCGCCGCCCTGCAAGGCGCCGTCGCGGAGGTGGTGGACGGCGCCGTCGAAGGCGACTTCGCCCGGCGCGTCGATCCGCGCTACTCGGATGAAGGGCTGAACGCCTTCGCGCATCAGATCAACGGGTTGCTCGACGCCGTGCGCACAGGACTCGAAGATGCGTCGCGGGTGATGGCGGCGCTGGCGCGCGGCGAACTCGACGCCGCGATGGACGGGCGCTATCGCGGCGCCTTCCTCGCGCTGAGCGAGCACGTCAACGCCACGGTCGGGAGGCTGCGCGAGACGGTGACCGAGATCAAGTCGGTCAGCGCAGCGATGCATGGACGCTCGGATCAGATCGCCGACGGGGCCGAGACGCTGTCGGGGCGCGCCGAAAATCAGGCGGCGTCGCTGGAGGAGATCGCGGCGACCATGCAGCAGATGGCGGCGACCGTGCGCGCCAACGCCGACAACGCGACGCGGGCGCGCGAGCTGTCCGGCGCGGCCCATGACCGCGCCGAGCGCGGCGGCGAGGTGGTGGCGCGGGCCGTCGGGGCGATGGGCGCGATCGCGGCCGGCTCGGGCAAGATCGCCGACATCGTCAGCGTGATCGACGGTTTCGCCTTCCAGACCAATCTGCTCGCGCTCAACGCCGCGGTGGAGGCCGCGCGGGCGGGCGAGGCCGGCAAGGGTTTCGCCGTGGTCGCCGCCGAAGTGCGGCTGCTGGCGCAGCGTTCGGCGGAGGCCGCCCGCAGCATCAAGACGCTGATCGACGAGAGCGCCCGGCAGGTCGACGGCGGCGTCGCCCTCGTCGAGGAGACCGGGCGGGCGCTGACCGAGATCGTCGCGGCGATCGGGCGGGTCTCGACCACGATCGGCGACATCTCCGACGCGTCGCGCGAGCAATCCTCCGGGGTCGAGGAGATCGCGGCGGCGATCGCGTCGATGGACGAGATCACCCAGCAGAACTCGGCGATGGCCGAGCGCTCGGCCTCCGCTGCGCGCGGGCTGGCCGATCAGGCGCAGGCGCTGGAGGACCTCATGGCGTTCTTCCGCAACGAGCGGGCGGCGACGGGTCGCGCGGCGCTGGCCGCCTGAGCGCCGTCCGCCCCTGAGCGCGCCCCTTACTTGCGCGGGCGCTTCGCCGGTTCGCCCGCCTTCGGCGTCGCGCCATGCTCGACGGCGGGCGGGGGCGGCGCGACGGGCCCCGACCGCGGCGCGGCGATCTGGGGTTCGGGCATCTCGACGAGGCGACGCGCCGCGCGCGCCGCCTTGGCGTCCGCGCTCTCGCTGCGCGCGGGCTTGCGGGCGGGCTTCTTCTCGGACATCGGAAGCTCCTGGGGGAAAGCTTCCCCGTGGTCGACGCTGCCGCCTGTTCACCCGACGCGTCAACCGGCGCCTTTGGCGCGCATCGAGCCGAAGGCCGCCAGCGCCGCGCCGCCCACGATGAGCGCCGCCGCCAGCGCGAGCCGCGGCGACGGCTCGGCGACCCCCGCGGCGGCGAGCGCCAGCGTCGACAGAAGCGGCGCGGCGTAGGAGGCGACGCCGAGCAGTTGCAGGTCGCCCCGCTTCACGCCGTGATCCCAAGCGTAGAACGCGGCCCCCACCGGTCCGAGCCCCAGCGCCGCGACGCTCGCCCAGGCCAGCGCGCCCTGCGGCCAGGCGGTCGCCTCCACGGCGAGATGGGCGAGCGCGGCCAGGATCGCGGCGGCGAGGCAGAATCCCGCGACGCTGTCGGTCGGCGCATCGCCCGCCAGGCGGCTCAGCACGGAATAGCCCGACCAGATGAACGCGCAGCCGAACGCCGCGAGATATCCCGCCAGATGCGCCGGATCGGCGCCGAACCCGCCGCCCTTCAGGATCAGCAGCGCCGCCCCCGCGAATCCCAGCACCGCGCCCGCCAGATGGGCCGCGCGGAGCCGCCCGCCGGGAAGCAGGCTCGCCAGCAGCACGATCAGCAGCGGCCAGAGATAGGCGATCAGCCCGGCCTCCGCCGGCGGCGCCGATTGCAGCGCGAAGAAATAGAGCGCGTGATAGCCGAACAACCCGCCGACCCCGAGCGCCCAGATCGCCGGAGGCTGCGCCAGCGCCGCCCGGACCGACCGCCCGCGCGCGGCGATCGCCGCGAAACCGACGGCGGCCCCGACGCCGAAGCACAGCGCCGTCAGCAGGAAGGGCGGAACCGGCCCGGCCCCCACCGTCAGCAGCGCCAGCGCCGACCAACTCCCGATCGCGATCAGCCCGACCGCCGTCGCGCCCCGCGCGGGCGGCGCCGCGATGCGGGCCGGTCCTCCTGTCGCTTTCCGCCCCATTGCCGCGCCCGCGCCATTCGGGATGATCCGAGAGCGAGCGGGTAGAGGGCGGCGCGATCATGGTCAAGCAGGGCGCGGGAAGCGGCCCCGGAGGCGTCGGCCAGAGCGGGGCGCCGCTGCGCGCGGTGGCGATGCTGGCGCTCGGCCAGACGCTGAGCTGGGCGGCGCTCTATTACAGCTTCGCCGGCCTCGTGCTGGTGTGGGAACGCGACCTCGGCTGGAGCAAGGACGCGCTGGCGCTGGGGCTGACGGTCGCCGTATTCGTCTCGGCGGCGGTCGCGCCCTTCGCCGGACGGGCGATCGACGCGGGCCATGGCGCGGCGCTGATGGGCGGCGGCGCGCTGCTCGGCGCGGGCGCGCTCGCGGCGCTGTCGCAGGCGGCGACGCAGGGCGGTTTCGTCGCCGCATGGGCTGCGATCGGCGCGGCGCAGGGGTGCTGCCTCTATGAGGCCTGCTTCGCCTGCGTCACCCGCGCGATGGGCGCGCAGGCCCGACCCGCGATCACCCGGATCACTTTGGCGGCGGGCTTCGCCTCGACGCTGGCCTTCCCGGGCTTCGCGCTCGCCGCCGAGGCGTTGGGCTGGCGGGGCGCGACGCTTTGGGCGGCGGCGATCACGGCGTCGATCACCGCGCCCTTGCTCTGGGCCGGCGCCCGCGCCCTGCCGGGCGCGGATGCGCGCGCATCGAAGGCCGACCCCGCTGCGCGCGCCGAGGCGGCGCGGGCGGGGCGCGCGGGGATGCGACGGGCGCTGCGCCGCCCGGCCTTCTGGCTGCTGGCGGCGGCCTTTCCGATGCTCGCGCTCAATCACGGCATGCTGATCAACCATCTTCTGCCGCTGCTCGACGCGCGCGGCCTGTCGCCGTCGCTGGCGATTCTGGCGGCGTCGCTGATCGGGCCGATGCAGGTGGCGGGGCGGCTCGCGATGATGGCGACGGAGCGGCGGATCGCCGCGCCTGGGCTGGCGCTCGCGGGCTATCTGGCGCTGGCCGGGGCGGCGCTGGCGCTGCTCGCCGCCGGCGCCGCGCCGGGGCTGGTCTTCGTCTTCGTCGCCGCACAGGGCGCGGCGATCGGGGTGATGAGCGTGCTCAAGCCGGTGGTGATCGCCGACCTGCTCGGCCATTCCGGATACGGGGCCATCGCCGGCTGGCTGGCCTCGCCCTATCTCGTGGGTTTCGCGGTAGCGCCGAGCCTCGGCGCGGCGCTCTGGCGGATCGGCGGCTACGACCTCGCCATCGCCGCCGCCTGCGCGCTGGCGCTGCTCGGCGCGCTCGCGCTTTGGGGGGCGCTGCGATGGCGGGATCGGTGACGGCGCCAGTTGCGACCAACTGCGCGCCGGGTTAACGCTTCGGGATGTCGCTTGCGCCGCGCCTCGCCGATCCCGACGCGTATCTTTCGGCGCCGCGCAAGGCGGTGGCGCTGATCGGCATGTCGGGCGTCGGCAAGACTTCCGTCGCGCAGATGCTGCGCCGGTCGGGCGGATGGTTCCACTACTCGGTCGATTACCGCATCGGCACCCGCTACATGGGCGAGCACATCGTCGACGAGTTCAAGCGCGCCGCGATGCGCACGCCGCTGCTGCGCGAACTGCTGATGAGCGATTCGATCTACATCGGCTCGAACATCACCTTCGAGAATCTGGCGCCGCTCAGCACCTATCTCGGCAAACCGGGCGACCCCGACAAAGGCGGCCTGCCCTTCGAGGATTATGTCCGCCGCCAGCGCCAGCATCGCGAAGCGGAGATCGCCGCCCTGCTCGACGCGCCCGACTTCATCGTCAAGGCGCGCGAGATCTACGGCTACGCGCATTTCCTGTGCGACACCGGCGGCTCGATTTGCGAGGTGGTCGACCCCGAGGACCCCACCGACCCGGTCCTCGTCGAGCTGTCGGACGCGATGCTGCTCGTGCGCATCCGCGAGACGGACGCGATGGCCGACGAGCTGCGCCGCCGCTTCGACGCCAATCCCAAGCCGATGTATTACGACGAGGGGTTCCTTCGCGGCATCTGGGCGGAGTATCTCGATGCGACGCGCCTGCCGGAGACGCAGATCGACCCGGATGCTTTCATCCGCTGGGGATTCTCGCGCCTGCTGGAGCGGCGGCGCCCGATCTACGAGGCGATCGCACGCAATTGGGGCGTGACGGTCGAGGCGTCGGAGATCGCGGCGCTGCGCGCGCCCGCCGATTTCGACGCGATGATCGCCCGCGCGCTCGACCGGCGCGGCGGCCTGCGCCGCATCGTCTGACACCGCCCCACGGACCCGACGCCCATGCCCATCAAGATTCCCGAAAACCTCCCCGCCATCGACGTGCTGCGCAGCGAGGGCGTCATGGTGATGTCGGAAAGCTCGGCGCAGCGGCAGGACATCCGCCCGCTGCAGATCGCGCTGCTGAACCTGATGCCCAACAAGGAGCGCACCGAGACCCAGTTCGCCCGGCTGATCGGCGCGACGCCGCTGCAGATCGACCTGACGCTCATCCGCATGACCGACCACACCCCGCGCAACACATCGATGGCGCATCTCGAGGCGTTCTACACGACCTTCGCCGAAGCGCGGGCGCGCAAGTTCGACGGGCTGATCGTCACCGGCGCGCCGGTGGAGCTGCTGCCGTTCGAGGAGGTGTCCTACTGGGACGAGCTGCGCGCCGTCTTCGACTGGACGCAGTCCCATGTGCACGGGACCTTCGCGATCTGCTGGGGCGCGCAGGCGATGCTGCGCCATTTCCACGGCACGCCGAAACACGCGCTGGCGACGAAGGCCTTCGGGTGTTTCCGCCACCGCAACCTCGCCCCCGGCTCGCCCTATCTGCGCGGCGTCTCCGACGACATCGTGGTGCCGGTGAGCCGCTGGACCGAGATCCGCCAGTCGGACCTTCCGTCGGAGGTGAAGCTGCTGCTGACCTCGCCCGAGACCGGGCCGGCGCTGGTCGAGGACGCCGCCCATCGCGCGCTCTACATGTTCAACCACATCGAATACGACACGACCTCGCTCGCCGAGGAGTATCGCCGCGACGTCGAGCGCGGCGAGGCGATCGCCCTGCCCGCCAACTACTTCCCGGGCGACGACCCCGCGCGCGCGCCGGAGAACCGCTGGCGCAGCCATGCGCATCTGCTGTTCGGCAACTGGATCAACGAGCTGTATCAGAGCACGCCGTTCGACATCGCGCGCATCGGCGCGTGAGCCGCGCGCCCCTCACCGCGGGGGGCGGGCCTCGTAGGCGACGCCGAGCAGCCGCCCGATCAGGATGGCGATGTAGAGCGTGCCGGTCACCGCCTCGAACCCGGCGAGCAGCCGCGTCGCGGGCGTCGCCGGGACGATGTCGCCGAAGCCGGTCGTGGTGATCGTCACCAGGCTGAAATAGAACAGCTGCGCATCCACCGAGCCCGCGTCCTCGATCAGCTTGAACGATCCCGGCGCGAGCGTCTCGACGGCGATGAACATCAGCGCCCACACCACCGCCAGCAGCAGGAACCCGAAGGCGGCGCCGGCGAGGGCGTCGGCCCCGCGCGCCTCGCGGGTGAACAGCGCGATCAGCGTCAGCCGCAGCACGCCCATCGCCAGCAGCACGGCGACGATCAGATTGACCGCCTCCATCGCGCGCGAGTCGTCGAGCGGGCCGGCGGCCTCGATGGAGAAGCGGATGAAGGTCAGCGCGACGAGCGCCACGAGCGCGCTCCAGCTCGCCCCCGTCGCGCGGGCGGCGCCGAGGATCGACAACGCGAAGGCGCCCTCGACGAAGACGAGCCCCGCCCCCTGCTGCGGGGTCAGCGCCTGCGCGAAGACGGCGACGACGAGCAGCCCCAGCAGCAGCGAGTACCGCCAGCGCTGCAGGAAGATCCGCAGCGCCGCGCGGTTTCGGGCGAAGTCGTGCTCGGCCATCCCAAGGCGGGCGGCGTCAGCCGACGATCTCGAGCCCGGAGAAGAAGAACGCGATCTCGATGGCCGCGTTCTCGTCGGAATCGGAGCCATGCACCGAGTTTTCGCCGATGGAGAGCGCGAACTCCTTGCGGATCGTGCCTTCGGCGGCGTCGGCGGGGTTGGTCGCGCCCATGACTTCGCGGTTCTTCGCCACCGCGTCCTCGCCTTCGAGGACCTGAACGACGACTGGCTCGGAGGCCATGAACGTGCAGAGTTCGTCATAGAAGGGCCGCGCGGCGTGGACTTCGTAGAACTTGCCGGCCTGCGCCTTGGTCATGTGGATGCGCTTTTGCGCGACGATCCGCAGGCCCGCCGCCTCCAGTTTGGCGTTGATCGCGCCGGTCAGATTGCGCTTGGTGGCGTCGGGCTTGATGATCGAGAAGGTGCGGGTGACGGCCATGGGGCATCCTCGGCTTGATATGGCGCGCAGCGGCGCCGGGTTGGTTCGCGGGGGCGATACCATGGCGCAGGACGGCGCGAAAGCGCGGGAATGCTGCATGCGCGCAAGGAAGGGAGAGGCGCGATGCTTCGGCAGATGACGATGATGGCGGCCTACAACTCCTGGGCGAATCGCCGTCTGCTCGACGCCTGTCAGGCGCTGTCGGACTCCGATCTGCGCGCAGGGCTCGGGGCCTTCTTCGGCTCGCTGCACGGCACGCTCAACCACATGCTGGTCGCCGACCGGCTGTGGCTCGCGCGGCTGAGAGGCGACCCGCCCCCCGACCTCGCCCTCGACGCGGTCCTCTACGAGCGCTTCGCCGACCTGCGCGCCGCGCGCGAGGCGGAGGACCAGAGGCTCGGCGCCCATGTCTCGGCCATGACGCCGGAGGCGCTCGAGGCCCAGATCACCTATCGCACCGTCAGCAAGCCGGCGACGATCACCCAACCGGTCTGGGCGGCGCTGGCCCATATGTTCAACCACGCGACCCATCATCGCGGCCAGTGCCACGCCATGCTGACCCGGGTGGCGACGCAGGCCCCCGCCCTCGACCTGATCTTCTTCCAGCGCGAAACCGGGCTCGGCCTGAAGAGCGTCGGCGACACCGCGGACGCGCCGACGCGGGGCTGATCGGGCCGCGCGCGCCCCGCGTTCAGCCCGGCTTGCGGAACAGCTGCACGCCCCAGGCGAGCCGCCCCGCCTCGGCCGCATAGACCCAATGGCTCAGCCCTTCGGCCATGCGGTCGAGATAGGCCTCCGAAGCGCCCTGCGCGGTCAGCGCGTCGCGCCGGGCCAGCATCTCCGCGCGGATCCGGGCGTAATGCGCGCCGATCCGCTCGCTCATGTCGCGTTGCTCGACCAGCTCGAACCCCAGCCGTTCGGCCGTCTCGCGGTAGAAGCGGAAGGAGCCCAGGCTGTCGAGTTGCAGGCGGTCGTAGACCGGGCGGAGCGCCTCGGGGTCGGCGTCGTCGGCCTGCATCGGGTCGGTGAAGATGAGATGCCCGCCGGGCCGCAGCACCCGCCACGCCTCGGCCAGAACTTTCGCGCGGTCCGGGGCGTGCAGGAAGGCGTCCTGGCTCCACACCGCGTCCTGGCTCGCGTCGCGCAGGGGGATGTCGTCGAAGGAGGCGTGGATCACGGCGATCCGGTCGCTCAGCCGCGCCGCGCGGGTGCGGGCCCGATTGGCGTCGTTCTGCGTCTCGGAGATGTTGAGGCAGCAGGCCGCGCAGCCGTAACGCTGCGCCAGCCGCCGCATCGAACCGCCATAGCCCGCGCCCAGATCGAGCAGCCGCGTGGTCTCGTCGAGGCCCGGCAGCATCTCCGCCATCAGATCGACGGTGGCGTCGCTCGCCTGCCGAATGTCGCGCCCGTCCTCGTGCAGCCCGACATGCAGGTCCTCGCCGCCCCAGACCGTCGAATAGAACGCGTCGGCGTCGTCGCTGTCGTAATAGGTCTCGGCCACGTCGCGCGCATCGGCGCGTTCGGTCGCCGTCGGCGCCCAAGGCGCATGCAGGCGCGACTTCTCCGCGACATGGATGAAGAAGTCCGGCGCATCTTCGGGCGCGGCCTCCTGGAAGTCGCCATATGTCCGCACCCGCTCGAACCCGGCCTCCAGCAGCAGCCGACGCATGTAGGCCCTGCGAATCGGACACAGATTCAGCGTGTACTCCGCGCCGTCCGCGAAGCTGTATTTGAATCTTGCGAGCGTATCGTCGACGTATTCAGGCTCAGCGACGACCTTGTCGCCACAATAGTAGTATTTGTGCTTGGTGCTAAAACCGTTGTCGAGGATCATGTCGTAGTTGCGCTGATCGAGGATCAGCACGCCGTCATGCTTGAGGGCGGCGTAGAATTCCGCCAAAGCGCGCCGGCGATCCTGCTCGGCGTGCAGATGGCTGA
>NZ_DAIQNN010000087.1:0-10651 GCF_036788415.1 Rubrimonas sp.
CGCCGATCGGGCGGCCGAACTGCTCGCGCTCGTGGACATAGGGCATCACCACGTCGAGGCAGGCGTGCATGATGCCGACGGGGCCGGCGGCGAGCACCACGCGCTCGTAGTCGAGGCCCGACATGAGCACGCGGACCCCCTTCCCTTCCTCGCCGAGCACGTTCTCGAACGGGACTTCGACGTCGTGGAACACCAGCTCGCAGGTGTTGGAGCCGCGCATGCCGAGCTTGTCGAGCTTCTGGGCGGTGGAGAAGCCGGCCATCGACTTCTCGATCAGGAAGGCGGTGATGCCCTTGGGGCCGGCCTCGGGGTCGGTTTTCGCGTAGACCACCAGCACGTCGGCGTCGGGGCCGTTGGTGATCCACATCTTGTTTCCGTTGAGCACGTAGCGGTCGTTGCGCTTCTCGGCGCGCAGCTTCATCGAGACGACGTCGGAGCCCGCCCCCGGCTCGGACATCGCCAGCGCGCCGACGGAGGCGCCAGTGACGAGACCCGGCAGATAGCGGGCGCGTTGCTCGGGCGTCCCGTTGAGGCGGATCTGGTTGACGCAGAGGTTGGAATGGGCGCCGTAGCTGAGGCCGATGGAGGCCGAGGCGCGGCTGATCTCCTCGACGCAGACGCAATGGGCGAGATAGCCGAGGCCGAGGCCCCCGAACTCCTCGGGGACCGTGACGCCGAGCAGGCCCATCTCGCCCATCTCGGCCCAGAGCGCGTTGGGGAATGCGTTGCTGCGGTCGGTCTCGGCGGCGAGGGGCGCGATGCGCGCCTGCGCGAAACGGTGGACGGCCTCGCGCAGGGCCTCGATCTCGTCGCCGAGGGCGAAATTCATGCTGGCGTGAAACATGACGGCTCCGGGTGGGGGGCGCGGACGGCGCCGAGGGCGAGGGCGGCGTGGAGGTCTGCGAGGGCGTCGGCGTCGAGACGGCCGCCGGGCCTGGCCCAGCGCGTCACGCCGGTGAGCATTGCGACGAGGGCCATCGCGGTCACGGGCAGGTCGGGAACATGGAACTGGCCGGCGCGGGCGCCGCGGGCGAGGATGTCGCGCAGGGGCGCCTCGTAGGCGTCGCGCAGGGCGGCGATCTGCGAGAAGTGGTCGGGGGCGAGGGAGCGCAGCTCCATGTAGTTCACGAACACCTCGTCGCGGCGGTCGACATGGTAGCGGACATGGAAGCGGGCGAAGGCGGCGAGCTCGGCGGGCGGATCGGCGCGGGGCTTCGGCTCGGCCTCCCATGCGTCGAGCAGGCGGCGGAGATGGTCGGCCATCATGTCGGCGAGCAGCGCC
The DNA here is from genome assembly GCF_036788415.1 of Rubrimonas sp. NCBI lineage: Bacteria > Pseudomonadati > Pseudomonadota > Alphaproteobacteria > Rhodobacterales > Paracoccaceae > Rubrimonas > Rubrimonas sp. The sequence continues at coordinate 1,283 of NZ_DAIQNN010000087.1, forward strand.
TGCTTGGTGGGGAAGTAGCGGTAAAGGGCGCCGGCCTGCACGCCGACCTCCTCGGCGAGGCGACGCATCGAGACGCCCTCGAAGCCGTGGCGCGCGAACAGCCGCGCCGCCGCCTCGCGGATCGCCGCCTCGGTGCGCGCGCCTTCTGAGCCGATGGTGCGGGCCATGCCGTCCTCCCCCGGAGATGGACGCTAAAAGAACGGGCGTTCAGTTACAAGCGGCGGGGCGTGGGGGATATTCGACGGTCGGGAAGGGCGATGAGGGCCGCGCCCTCCCTCGGGCGGGCGCTGCGGAACGATTGGGCTCCAGCGGTTCATGGCGTCAGATACTCGGACGTCTCAGCCAGTTGAGGCGTTGCAATGCGCCCTCCCTGGGGGGAGGGAGGGCGCGGCCCGTGCTGGTCGCACGGGCCAAGCGGCGAACAGTGAGCATCGGCCAATGACCCAGACCCCGCGCTTTCCGGCCACGCCCGGCGCCGTCCGATCAAAGCTCGCCGCCGAACGGGCCGCAGGGGGCGCGGCCGTAGCCCCAGCGCCAGGGCAGGCCGGTGCAGGGGCCGCCGCCGAGGCGGACGGCGAGGAACATCGCGTCGGCGGTCGCGGCGGCGGCGGCTGGGGCGAGGTCGGGCGGCAGGCCGAAGGCGGCCTCGCCCAGCGCCTCGGCCACGCAGGCGCGCAGGGCTTCGTCGGCGGCGAGGCGGGCGGCGAAGCTCGCCTGCGGGTCGGGGTCGTCGCTCGCGCGGTGGTAGAGGCGGTCATGGGCGACGCAGCACGCCTCCCAGGGCGGGCGGCCGCCCTGCGCTGCGGCGAAGGCGGGGAAGCGCTGCGCGGCGAAGCCCCAGACGGCCGACATGCCGCCGCTGCAGCCGTCGGTCTCGAAGGGCGCCAGCGCGTCGCCCGAGGCGGCGCGCGCCGCAGCCAGCGCGCGATGGGCGGGGAGTTCGGCGGCGCGGTCGAGGCGCCACGGCGCTTCGGCGGCGGCGGCGGACGCCGCGCAGAGCAGCAGCGCCGCGCAGAGGTCAGGGAGACGCCGCACGCGCGCTCTCCGGCTTGCCCTCGACGCCGAACAGGTCGGCGGCGAGCAGCGCCAGACGCTCGGCGGCGGTCATCCCGGCGCGCGCCGACAGCGTCGCACGGGCGAGTTCGGGCGCGTCGGTGATCAGCCCCGAGACGCCGAGCGAGACGAAGCGCGACATCGCGACAGGGTCGTTGACCGTCCAGACATGAAGCGGTCGTCCGGCGGCGCGGGCGCGGCGGATCAGCGGCGGGCGGGCGAGGCGCGTGCTGACGCCGAGGAAATCGGCGTCGAGACGCGCGAGGTCGCCCAGCGCGGTCGCGGCGAGCAGACCGACGCGCCAGTCCGGGCGCAGCGCCTTCATCCGCGCCGCGGACGCATGGTCGAGCGACATGACCGCTATGTCGCTCTGCATCCCCGCCGCCTCGACGATCTCGGCGACGCGCTCCTCGAGCCGCACGGCGCGGCCGTAATGCTTCAGCTCGATCAGCAGCTTCGCCCGCCCGCGCACCGCCTCGAGCGCCTCGGCGAGCGTCGGCGCGACGGTTCCGGCGAAATCGGGGGAGAAGCGCGCGCCGATGTCGATGCCGCGCAACTCCGCGAGGGTGAGGTCCGCGACCTGGCGCGGGTCGCCGGCGAGCTTCATGAAGTCGCGGTCGTGGATCAGCGCGACCGCGCCGTCGGCGGTCTCCTGCACGTCGATCTCGATCCAGTCGGCGCCGGCGGCGACGCCCATCTCGATGGCGGGCAGGCTGTTTTCGGGGGCTGCGCCATGGCCGCGATGGGCGATCACCTCGACCTTGTGCGAGGCGCGCACGCCGGCGGACAGCGCCAGCCCCGCGGCGACGGCGCTCGCCACGGCGGCGGCGGCGAGCAGGGCCGCGAGCGGCAGGCGGCGGGGCGGGGCGTCGGGCGCTTGCGGCAGACGCTCGGCCCCGCCGAGCGCCGCATAGGCGCCGCCGAGCAGGCTCGCGAGGCTCGCGGCGGCGGCGGCGGCGACGGCGACGTTGATCACGGCGATGGCGGCGACGGCGGCCATGACGTGCAGCGCCGCCGCCTGAAGCCCGGCCTCGGCGGAGGGCGCGAACAGGCGCGCCGCGCCTCCCGCCGCCGCAGCCCCGGCGACCGCCAGCGCGACCGCCCCGAGCGCCCAGAGCCCGAGGCCGAGCGCGAGGCGCAGGCGGCGGCCTTGCGTGAGGCGCGCGCTTTCCGCGAGGGCGGCGCGCGGCCCGAGCCCGCCCAGCACCACCGCCGGCAGGGCGAGGCCCCAGGCGACGAGGCGCTCGCCGAGCACGAGGACGAGGCCGAGCGCCAGCAGCGCGCCAAGGCCGAGCGCGCGAAGAAACTCCGGCGGGCGCTCGGCGAGGTAGAAGTTGACGTCGTGCTCGGACAGCAGCGCCCGCGCCGCCACCGCCCCGATCAGCAGGAAGGGCGCGGCGCGCAGCATCAGACGCAGGGCGAGGATCGCGGCGAGGCCGAGGATCGCGGGCGCCCGCTTCGCCACCCGCCGCAGCGCGCGCCAGACGGACGGCGCGCCTCCGCGCCGCGCCTCGGCGTCGAGCGCGGTCATGGCGGACAACTCCACGGCGTTGGCAGCGATCAGCACGGCGAGCGCGGCGAGCACGGCGAGAAAGCCGACGGGCGAGAGGGCGAGGCGCGCGATGTCCTGATCGGCGACGGCGGGGGCGCCGGAGACGCGGGCGGCCAGCAGCGCCGCGCCGCCGACGAGCGGCGTGAGGATGGCGGCGCCGAGAATGGCGGCGGCGAGGTGCAGGGCGAGGGCGGGCCGGCGCAGACGCCACGCGCGGGCGAGCGCCGCGCGCGCCGCGGCGGCGTCGATCCGGGCGGGGGCGATGGCGTCGGACATGGCGGAGGGCCTCCTCGACCGGCACGCTAGCCCGGCGCGCGCGGAAAGGCCAAGAGGGCCGCCGCGCCGGGGCGTCATCGCCGCGTCACAGGGCTGTGCGACATCACGGCGGCTGATGTCGAAGGAGGCGAAGATGAGCAAGCGGGTGGGCTTCAACATCTTCAAATGGACGGTCTACGGGCTGCTCGCGCTCAACACCTATTTCTTCCTGCGCACCGAGGAGACGCTGACGGAGTTCCTCGACAGCGCGGCGTGGCTCGTGCTGCTCGGGGTGATGGAGTACGAGTCGAGCAGCCTCGACAGCGACTATGACGGGCCGTGGGAGCGGCGCGCGGTGATCGCCGCCAACGTCTTCGCCTATGCGGTGATCGTTTACGCCTGGATCGGCTATTTCCGCGAGGAGGACTGGGTCGACGCGATCAACGCGACCGGATGGCTCGGGGTCTGCGCCGTGCTGCTCTATCAGATGTACGCGCCGGGCGACTACGAGGGGGCGGAGAAGACGATCGTCAACGGGCTCAAGATCGCGCTCTACGGCGTGCTCGTCGGCTGCGCGCTGTGGTGGACCTGGGACGCTTCGAAACCGCTCGACGCGATCGACGCGTGGCTCTGGCTGGTCTGCTTCGCGGTGATCGAGATGAACGTGTTCGGCTTCGAGCAGGCGAGCCCGGCGCCGGAGGCCGTCGCCGCGCGGGCCGACGACGCGCAGGCGGGCGACCGCGCGTCCTGAGAGGGACGCAGCAGCTGCGGACGCAACTGGACGACAGACCCCGCCGCGTTTTACAAACGCTCGTTCAATTCGGCAGGGGGAGGCGGCGCATGGACTTCGCGCTCACCGACGAGCAGCGCCAGATCGTCGAGATGGCGGAAGGATTCGCCGCCGACCGCCTCGCCCCCAACACCGCGCGCTGGGACGCGGAGGCGCATTTCCCGGTCGCGGAGATGCGCGAGGCGGCGGCGCTGGGGCTCGCCGGCGTGTTCGTCGACCCCGAACAGGGCGGGTCGGGGCTCGGGCGGCTCGACGGCGCGCTGATCTTCGAGGCGCTGGCGAAGGGGTGCGTCGCGACCTCCGCCTTTCTCACCATCCACAACATGGTCGGCTGGATGATCGACCGCTTCGGCGACGCGGAGCAGCGCGCCCGCCTCCTGCCGAAGCTCTGCGCGATGGACATGATCGCGAGCTATTGCCTCACCGAACCCGGCGCGGGCTCCGACGCCGCCGCCCTGCGCACCTCCGCAAGGCGCGAGGGCGACGCCTACGTCCTGAACGGCGCGAAGGCGTTCATCTCCGGCGCCGGCGCGTCGGACCTCTACGCGGTGATGGTGCGCACCGGCGGGCCGGGAGCGGCGGGCGTCTCCTGCGTGCTGGTCGAGAAGGGGACGCCGGGGATGAGTTTCGGGCGCCCCGAGGACAAGATGGGCTGGAACTGCCAGCCCACCGCCACGGTGACCTTCGAGGACTGCCGCATCCCCGTGGAGAACCGCCTCGGGGCCGAGGGCGAGGGGTTCCGCTTCGCCATGAAGGGGCTCGACGGCGGGCGGATCAACATCGCCGCGTGCTCGCTCGGCGGCGCCGCCTGGGCGCTGGAGGCGGCGCTCGCCCATGTGCGCGACCGACAGGCGTTCGGGAAGCCGCTGGCGGCGCAGCAGGCGGTGCAGTTCATGCTCGCGGAGATGGCGACCAAGCTCGAGGCGTCGCGGCTGATGGTGTGGCGCGCGGCGGCGGCGCTGGATGCGGGCGCGCCGGATGCGACGATGCGCTCGGCGATGGCCAAGCAGTTCGCCACCGACGCGTGCTTCGACGTAGTGGACGCGGCGCTGCAGCTGCATGGCGGCTACGGCTATGTGAAGGCCACCGGCGTCGAGCAGCGGTTGCGCGACCTGCGGGTGCATCGCATCCTCGAAGGGGCCAACGAGATCATGCGCCTGATCGTCAGCCGCAAGCTGCTGGAGACCGCATGACCGACCCCACCGACGACCACATCCTGTTCGAGCGGCGCGGCGCGCTCGGCCTCGTCACGCTCAACCGCCCCCGCCAGCTCAACGCGCTGACGCAGGACATGGCGCTGCGGATGGAGGATGCGCTGCGGCTCTGGGCGCAGGAGGACGGGGTGGCCGTGGTCGCCATCGTCGGCGCGGGCGATCGGGCGTTCTGCGCGGGCGGCGACATCAAGGCGATCTACGAAGTCGGCCAAGAGCGCGGGCTGGAGAGCTGGCGCTTCTACGGCGACGAATACCGCATGAACGCGCTGATCCACGAATACCCCAAGCCCTACGTCGCCTTCATGGACGGGGTGACGATGGGCGGCGGGGCGGGCGTGTCGGTCCACGGCTCGCACCGGATCGCGGGCGACCGCACGCTCTTCGCCATGCCGGAATGCGGGATCGGGCTGTTTCCCGATGTCGGCGCGTCGTGGTTCCTGCCGCGCCTGCCGGGCGAGACGGGGATGTGGATGGCGCTGACCGGCGCGCGGCTCGGACCGGCGGATGCGGTCGCGGCGGGGCTGTGCGACCTGTTCATCCCCTCCTCCGCGCAGGCCGACGCGCTGACGGCGCTGGCGAAGGCCGAGTACGGGTCGAGCCCCTACGCCGATGTGGACCGGGTTCTGGCGGGGTTCGCCGCCGAGCCGGGCGCGGGGGACTGGCCGGCGCTGCGCCCAGCCATCGACCGCTGCTTCGCGGGGGACTCGGTCGAGGACGCGCTCGCCGCGCTGCGGGCGGAGGGGTCGGACTGGGCGCGCGCGCAGTTGGCGGAGCTGGCGCAGAAGTCGCCCACCTCGCTGCGGCTGACGTTTCGCGAGATGCGGGACGGGCGGCTGCTGTCGTTTCGCGACTGCATGCGGCTGGAATACGCGCTGGCGCGCTTCTGCCTGACGCGGCCCGATTTCTACGAAGGGACGCGGGCGGCGGTGATCGACAAGGGGTCGCGCCCGGTCTGGTCGCCGGCGACGCTTGGCGAAGTGACGCCGGCGACCGTGGCGGAGGCTTTCGCGCCGCTGCCGCCGGGGCTGGACCTGAAATTCTGACGGGCGCTCAGGCCGCCTCGGGCGCCCAGGTGACGAACAGGCCGACATCGCCGGGCATGCCGCCGGGGAAGTCGACGATCAGCGCCTTCAGCCCGAAGCCGCGCGGGCGCGCCCAGCGTCGCCACAGCTCGACCACGTCGCGGGCCTTGCCGGTCAGCGTGTCGGGCCAGTCGGGCGCGGCGTTGTTGATCGCCCGCCCGCCATCGGCGCAGAAGGCCGAGGGGAAGCGCAGCGCCAGCGCCTCGTAGGCGCCGGCCTCGGCGGCGCGGAGAACGCGGGCCTGAATCTGGGCGAGTTCGCGCTTGGTCAGATGGCCGCGCGCGAACTCCTCGGCGAATTCGGCGACGGCGCGCTCGCGCAAGGCTTTCTGGGCGGCGCGGCGCTGGGCGGCTTCGGCGTCGCGCCGGGCCATCTGCAGGCGCAGCGCCTCGGCGGTCGCACTGGCGACGGCATGGTCATACATCACGCACCTCCGCAATCGTCTGTTCGGAGTTGTCCCCTGTCGCGGTGTAGGAAGCGTTGCCATCCGCGGCGGGAGCGGTCTGCGCGTCGAGATGCGCGGCGATGCGCCACAGGTGGTAGGCGACGCGGTGCAGCCAGCGTATCGCGTCGAGCCTCCGGCCCGCCTCCTCGACGCCGAGCCCGGCTTCGGCGACCTGCGCGAGCGTCGCCGCGCGGTAGCCCGCGCGCTGGCGGCGGAACAGCCGGCGCATCGCATTCAGCCGGCGCACGCGCGCAGGGCCCGGCGCGCGCCAGTCCACCCCGCGCGCCTCGCGGCGCAGGCGGGCGGCGGCGCGCACCAGCGGGCGGTCGGCGTCGAGCGTCGCGCGGCGCTCGGCCTGCCCGACGCGCCGGGCGAGGCGCTCGAGATGGTCGAGCGCGTGCAACGCGTCGGCCCGGCGCGCGGACGGCGGCGGCATCCGTTCCGCGAAACGCTGGGCGGCGTCGATGGCGGCGGCGATGTCGGAGAGGTCGGGCGCGTCGCGCGCGCCGGTCAGATGCGCGGTCAAAGCCTGCGCGAGATCGGCGACGGTCGCCAGCGCCGCCTCGGAGGCGGCGGGCGGGTCGGTGAGCAGCGCGGGGTCGAGCCGGCGGGCGAGCGGCGGCGCGCGCTCGGGGAAAAGCCGCTCGATCAGCCGGGCGAAGGGCGCGGCGAACGGCAGGATCAGCGCCACGCCGAGCGTGTTGAAGCCGGTGTGAAAGGCGACCAGGGCGAGTTGCGGCTCGCCGGGCATGAGCCGCTCCGCGAAGCCGACCCAGACCGGCAGCAGCGCGAAGGCCATCGCGGCGGTCATCAGATTGTAGATCACATGCGCGGCGCCGGTGCGCCGCATCGCCGTCGAGCCTCCGACCGTCGCCAGAAGCGCCGTCGCCGTGGTGCCGACATCCATCCCGATGGCGAGCGCCGCCGCCTGCTCCAGCGAGACCGCGCCCGCCCCGAGGGCCGCGAGGTTGGCCGCCATTCCGGCGCCCGAGGATTGGGTGATCACGGTCGCCAGCGCCCCGGCGGCGACGAGCGTCAGCAGCCCCAGCGCGTCGCCGCCGGGCAGCGATTCGGGGACGACCAGCCCTTCGAGCCCCGCCGCGCCGTCCTTCATCGCCTCAACGCCCATGAACAGCAGCGCGAAGCCCGCGAGCGCCGACCCCGCCTCGCGCATCCGTCCCTTCCCGAGGATGCGGGCGAGCGCGCCCACCGGCAGCAGGGCGGTGGCGACCAGCCCCAGATCGAGCTTGAAGCCGAGCAGGGCGACGATCCAGCCCGTCGTGGTCGAGCCGATATTGGCGCCGAAGATCACGCCGAGCGCCTGCGGGAAAGTCATCAGCCCGGCGCCGACGAAGCCCACCGCCATCACCGTCGTCGCCGAGGAGGATTGCACGGCGGTCGTCGCCAGCACGCCCGAGACCGCGCCGCGCAGCGGGCTGCTCGTGGCGGCGCCCAGCATCCGGCGCAGGGCGGGGCCGGCGAGCGCCCGCAGGCCCCCCGTCATCAGCGACATGCCCAGCAGGAACAGGCCGACCCCGCCGGGGATCAGCAGCAACCCGGTTTCCATGCCGCCATCATGCGCCGCCGACGCGGCGGCTGCGAGGGCTCAGAGCAGGCCGTCGGCGCGGAACAGCGCCTTGAGGTCCTGCTCAGGGCGGGCGCCGATGTGCGAGATCACTTCGCCCGCCGCCAGACACCCCATCCGCCCGCAGGCCGTCACGTCGCGGCCCTCGACCAGCCCGTAGAGGAACCCGGCGGCGAACAGGTCGCCGGCGCCGGTCGCGTCCACCATCGGCATGGACGAGGCCGGCACGTCGCGCACGTCGTCGCGCGTGGCGACATGGCAGCCCTTCGCGCCGACCGTGCAGGCGGTGAGGTCGAGCTGCGACTGGGCCGCGCGGATCGCGGCGCTCAGGTCGTCGGTGCGGTAGAGCGCCTTGATCTCGGCCTCGTTGGCGAAGAGCAGGTCCACATCGTCGCGGATCATCGCGGCGAAGGCGTCGCGGTGGCGCTCGATGCAGAACGGGTCGGAGACGGTGAGGGCGACCTTGGTCCCGGCCGCCTTGGCCGCCGCCACCGCCTTGCGGAAGGCCGCCTGCCCGTCCGGCCCGTCGAAGCGGTAGCCTTCGAGATAGATCCACTCGCTGGAAGCTATCGCGGCCTCGTCGATGTCGTCCGGCCCGAGCGTCGCCGAGACGCCGAGATAGGTGTTCATCGAGCGCTCGCCATCGGGCGAGACCAGCACCATGCAGCGCCCCGTCTCCTCCGGCCCGCCGTCGCGCGGGGCCATCTTCGTGTCGAAGCCGACGCCGAGGCTGCGGATGTCATGCGCGAAGATCGCGCCGAGCTGGTCGTCCTTCACCTTGCCGACATAGGCGGCGCGGGCGCCGAGCATCCCCAGCCCCGCCACAGTGTTGGCCGCCGATCCGCCCGAGACTTCCTTGCCCGGCCCCATCCGCCCGTAAAGCTCGACCGCGCGCGCCGCATCCACCAGCGTCATGATGCCCTTCTCGACGCCGTTCGCAGCCAGAAACTCGTCCTCGACGCGGGCGAGGATGTCGACCAGCGCGTTGCCGATCCCGGTGACGTGAATGGGTTTCATGCCGTCTTCTCCTCGAACAGGCAGATGTCGGACAGCGCGCAACTCCCGCAGGCGGGCTTGCGCGCGAGGCAGGTGTAGCGGCCGTGCAGGATCAGCCAGTGATGGGCGTGGCGGGCGTAGTCGGCGGGGACCACGTCCTCGAGCAGGCGCTCGACCGCCACCACGTCGCGCCCCGGCGCCAGCCCCGTGCGGTTGGCGACGCGGAACACATGGGTGTCGACCGCCATGGTCGGCATGCCCCACCACATGTTGAGCACGACATTGGCGGTCTTGCGACCGACGCCCGGCAGGGCGGCGAGCGCGGCGCGGGAATTGGGAACTTCGCCGCCATGCTCCTCGACGAGGATGCGGCTGAGCTTCATCACGTTCTTCGCCT
>NZ_DAIQNN010000088.1:0-10606 GCF_036788415.1 Rubrimonas sp.
CTGAGAAAGGTCACGATGAATTGCCATAGGAACGAAAATCACCATTGATTTCGTTGAGCTATTTTCCGCGCGGCCACCTGATCGACCTCATTCGGTCAGAATGATCGACCTTGACCAAACCATGAACATTGACGTCAAAAAAGAAGAGGCCCGCCGTTGGGCGGGCCTCTTTGTCGATGTCTTCGATCGAACGTCAATCTGTCGGGACTGCGCCGCTCACCGATCTTCGGTAGGGGCGCGGCAATCGCAGCGCCAGCCCACGATTCCGGATCAGTCAGTGGTCGCCCGGTTCGGGCCGCGAGGCCTTGCTGGACATCAGGGGTCGGCCGGCTCATCAGCGTCGGCGTCATCCGCGTCGGGCCAGAGCGCTGAAAGGGGAAAGCTGATCGCGTCGAAGGGCGGCATCCGAACCTCGTCGGCGTCGGTCAGCGTGCCGATCTCGACCCAGGCGCCGTCGCGCAACGCGAAGGCCTCGAGCGTCCGCGCGTCCGGATCGACCAGCCATAGCCAGCCTACGCCGTGCTCGCGATACATCGCGCGCTTCGGTCCAACGTCGAGGCGGCGCGTCGAGGGGGATAGGATCTCGCATACCCAGTCAGGGGTCAGCGTGACGTATGCACCCTTTGGAAACCGCGGCATGCGCTCGCGCCGCCAACCTGCGAGGTCAGGAACGACGACCTCGTCGCCGAGATGCAGCTCCGGCTCGTCCACGATCCACCAGCCTCCGGGACCGCTTTCATCGAAGTGGAACGGACCGCCGATCTTCACGCCAAGGGCCGACCCAGCGAACGCATGCGGCATCGCCGGTCTCGGCTGGAGATGCAGAGCGCCACGGATGATTTCGGCCACCATGGTGGGCGGCGCGTCGAGCACGTCCTGGTAGGTCGCCGGTCGCCTCACCGCTGTTCGCTGCAGGTTCATCCGCTACTCCCATCGCGTGCCTGTCATTGTAGACGCGATCGCCATCATCGTCACCGTTTGCGATCCTTCAGCGGTTTTAGGCCGACCGCGCGAGAGCTGGGTCGTCGGCGTGGGCGACGCTGTCGTCCACCTCCTGGAACTCGGCCGGCAAAGCCGCCCGTCGATAGAAGGTCGCGCCCACCTCCGCCTTGTCGAACGCCGGCGCGACGCCGACGCCAGCGAGCCGCCGTCGCAGCGCGGGAGCGTTCGTTCGGCGCTCGGCAGCGAGCGTCACCAACGCGACGTAGTCGCGTTCGAAGGCGTCGACGACGTCCGTCGGCACGACGCGCTCGGCGCGCGCAAGCGACGCCGGGGCAGGAAAGCTGGGCAGGATCGGGCCGCCCGGCCGCTCGCGCATCAGCGCCGCCACGACGCGCTCGGTGGTGCGCAGCCGACGACGCAGCCGGTGCGCAGAACAAAAGCCGGGATCGCCCTGCCCCACGAAGAGATCGCGCGCCGCCGACCGCGACACGAGCGCCGCGGCGACGCCATGGCTGCCCGCGAGCCGGCGCCGCTCGGCCAGCCGCCCGTCGAGCACCGCCCGGATGACGTCGGCGACCGAGCGCGCCGTCGCGTGGGCCGCGACCTTCAGCGTCACGAAGTCTTCAGGCGCCTCGTCGACTTCGGCCGCGTCAACGAGGAGCTGGTCGAGGAAGTCCGAAAGCGCGTCGCGGGCGAAGCGGTACTCGCCGAGCTGATGGCCAGGGTCAGGCGTCGCCAGAGTCGGCAATAACCCTTCCCGCACCAGCGCGCTGACGAGCGTGAGCGGCGCGCCGAGGAACGTCTTCGCCTGCTGCATGGTGAGGCCCTCGCGCAGCTCCCGCGCGACGGCCTCGCCCGCGGCCGCGTCGAACCACGCCCGATGGTCGCTCATGCCCCGCAAGGCTTCGGGGATGACGCCGCGCGCCTCCAGCAGTTTGCGCAGCCGCCGCGGGTTCAGCCGCGACTGCTGGGCAAGGGTGCGCACGCTGTGGATGCGCCGCGCTGCGACCCGGCGATGGAGCAGGATGTCGCCGGGGCCGACCGGCATCGTCTCGACGATGTGCGCGCGCAGCAGCGCGACGAGGGGCGCGTCCGCGCGGTGCGGCTTGCGCTCGGTCGCCCAGTCGAACAGGTAGCCGAACATCGCCTTCGGCCCTGCGTGACCGCCATCGGTGGGACAGGCGGCCTGTAGCCTCTCGAAGAGCGCCCGTATCGCGTGGGGGCCCTCCGCTGCGAGGGCGAGGCCTGCCGCATCCGCCTCGTCGCGCTCGACGTCGGTGAACGCCGCCACGTTCGGCCGGGCGCCGCGGAGCGCCACGGCCCCAAGGATCTCGCAGGCCTTTACGCCCGCGTCGATCGGCTGGCCGTCGAGCCAGGCGGGACCGCCCTGCCCCGCGAGCCGCGCCGCCACGTAAGCTTGCAGCGCGCCCGGAGAGCCCGGCGCAGCGCTTTCCGCCCCGCGTTGGACGAGCGCCCAGTTCTCGGTGGCGTAGGCCGACATCGGCCGGCGCGCGAACACATGCAGCCCGCCGCGGATGTCGATCAGCCTGACATGGTGATGCGGGCAGCACCGGAGCGCGGGGAAGAGCCAGTCGACCCGGCCGCGCAGATGGAGGCGGGGGTCCCCGCTCCCCGCCTCGACGTCCTCGACCAGGCAGCGCGGGCAGACCCGCGACTGTCCCGCCAGCACGAAGTCCTCGTGGAACGTCTCCCCGCGGAACGCCGCCATGTCCGGCTTGATCCGCCTGACGGCGTTTCGCGCCACCGCGTCGGGATCGGCCCCGCCGATCTCGGCGAGGCGCCGGACGACGTCCGGCTCCCCCATGGCCAGCGCCTGCGCAGAGAGTCCCATGTCGCTGAGGAACCGGTCCGGCGCGCCGCCGGTGTGCAGTTCCGCCAGCCGGGCGGCCCAGGACATCGGCGTCTCGTCCGCGGCGAACGGCAGTTCGGGCAGCAGGCGGGTCATCGGCGCCCCCTGCCCCTGCGCTTCGTGGCCGTCTCCTCCTCGACCGGCGCCGGCGGCACGCCCAGCGGCGGCGTGCCGGCCCAGGCGTCGACCAGAAAGACGTTGTCGCCCGGCGCGCAGCCGCGCCCGAGGCCCCAGGCCTCGGCGAAGTGCTGGCGCTCGAGCGTCCCGGCCTTGACCGACAGCGCCTGCGCGATCGCGTCCACCACCGTCTCCATGCAGAGGCCGAACCGTCCGTCGACGCCGTGGAGCAGGCGCGCGGCGAGGTCCCGCTCAGTCGGCGCGCCGAGCCCCGCCTCCTCGGCGAAGCGTGCGATCATCATGCCGACGCCGCGCGCGACCTTTGGCGAGCGGCCTTCGGTCAGCGTCATGTGAGAGAACCGCCGCCCCACCTGCTCGTCGATCGTGAAGACGCGCGCCAGCGCCGGGACGCCGGACAGGATGACCGCGACCGCATTGGGTCCCTGCATCAGCGTCTTCAGGGTATCGAGCGCCTGCGTCACCTCCGTGGCGCGGCCCATCAGGTGCTGCGCCTCGTCGAGCCAGAGCACCCGCGCCCCGACGACGCCCAGCCGATGGCGGACCGTCGACCAGATGTGCCAGCGCTCCTGCCGCACGCCCATGGCGCCGTAGCCGGTCGCCGCGAGGAGCTCGAGCCCGAGCGATTTCAGCGTCGCGGGCGCCGGCACCGTGACGCGCAGGATCGGGTGACGCCCCTCCCCCACGGTCGCGCCCGAAGCCTTGAGCAGGTCGTCGAGCGCCGTGCCGACGAGGCGGGTCTTCCCGGCGCCAGGCGGCGCCATGACCATGACGCCCCGGGTGTCGCCTTCGTCGCCGTGACGAATGGGATCGAGGGTCAGGGCGCCGTCGTCGCGCGCGATCAGGATCCGCCCAAGGTGGCGCCGCAGCTCCGGGTCGTCGTCGGTGGCGACGTAGCGCCGCCGAAGCCTCTGGACGACGGCCGACGGCGAGGCCGACGGCGCGGCGTCGATGGTGTGCGAGCTTTGGTTCATTTCCGGATCTCCCAAGCGGCCAGATCGTCGTCGTGATCGTCGTCAGCGGGATCGTCGTCGGCGGGATCGTCGTCAGCGGGAGCGTGGTCGATGAGGGGCATGGATCCGGCGCCCGGAGACGACGCCGGCGCATCGCCTGTCGGGAAGCTCTGCGCGATGAGGCCGTCGCCCACCGGCGCCGCCGGAGCCGCGGGGCTCTCGGCGACACGGAAGCCGATGAACAGCCGCTGCTCTTCGGAGGCGATGCGGCGATCGCTCCAGTCCGGCAGCTTGATGTTGGTCCGCTGCATCGCCGCGGCGTTGGTGCGGGCGATGGAGTCGAACGCTTCCCGGATCACGGCGCGGTTGGCCGCCTCGGTCGTGGCGCGATCGGACCGCAGCTGTGCAACCACGTCGAGCCAGTCTTCGGCGCGGCGGCCATGGAATTCGTCCATGACCGCGCCGACCTCCAGCCAGCCCATTCCGCGCCGGACCGAGATCGCCCCGATATTGTCGGGATGCCAGCGAAGCTCGACTCGGCCCGTCTTCTTCTGCAGTTCGGGCCGGTATAGCTCGGCGCCGTGGTAGCGGACGCCGAGGACCAGCACTCCAGAGGGCTGCAGCTTGCGGGTCAGGTCAGTACCGAACACTCGGCGCCGGTCGACGATATCAGGAGCTGGCGTGACGCCGGACTGCTCGACACCCGCCGCCCACATCTGCAGCGGCGTTCTGCCATGAAGTTTATTCATGGCAAGAATTGTGGTAGATGTCGACGACCCAGCGGACGAGTACATTGCTCAGTTCCTCCACATTGAGAGCTGCAAGTTGGTTCGAGGGGTAGGCGCCGCGCTGGACAATGTTTGAGAAGGTCCGTCCGGAGAGACGCGGCATCAGGGATGTCGAGACGGTGCCGAAGAAGCGTTCGATGCGAGCACGCAGCCGCGCTTCGCCCGCCGTCGCACGCATGGCGGTGATGCCCAGATCCGCCAGCGCCGCCCGGAACTCGGCCGATCGATACGGCCCGCCCGCGTCGGTCACGACGGTCTCGGGGAGACCGCCCATGCACCAGGGCGTCAGCGCGCCGACCGCGTCGGCCCACGGCTTTTTTTCGATGAGCATCATTTCGAGCGTCGCCAGTGCGCTGGCGATGCTCGGCGCGCGGCTGAGGCGCATGGCGAGGATGCAGCGGCTATAGCTGTCCATCGCCACGCTGAGCCACATCCGCACTCCTGGCCCCTTCTTCAGGCCGAGCGCGTCCTTTTCGGCGTAGGTCAGCTTGTCCCACACGCCGAAAAGCATCAGGAGAGCAATGAGATCGACCTCCCATTCGTCGATCTCGACGCGCTCGAGGAGGCGCGACACCTCGAGCCCGGCGCCGACCGGCATGAACTCCTTGCGGGCGGCGTCGAGCCCTCTACGGCGGACCTTGGTCGCGAAGGCCGGCAAGGCCGTGATCCGGCGCTTGATGGTGCTTTTGGAGGGACAGCGCAGAGGTGAGAGGCCCTTCTCGGCGCGGCCTTCGTTAAGGACCGTGAAGGCGTCTTCGACGGCCTCGCAGATATCTTTCTGGGTCGGCTGCTGGATATGCCCGTACTTCTGTACGGTCTCCATCATCAGACGCTCGGTTTCCGGGCCCCACGGAGAGCGCGGGGCCCCGCTGCGGTGGTTGGCGCTCAGGAGGCCCCGCATACCCTCACGCTCGTAGTTCGCGACGTGATGGCGGAGGCGTCGGGGGCTATAAATTTCAGACCCCTCGTTTTTCTTGCCTCCATATTTTCGTTTGCCGTTGCTCTTGGCCTCTTTAGCCAATTTGCGCGCGCGCAACTCGATCTGGTCGAGCGCAGCCTCGATGGACTCGTCGGTGCGGACGACAAGGCCCTCCGCTTCGAGGTCGAGGAAGGCCTCGACGCAGTAGAAGCGGGTCGCAACTTTGCCCGCGACGCCCTTGGTGAGCGTAGAAAGGAACGCGTCGGCTTCGGTCCTGCTTGGCCGCTGGGCGCCCTCGATGGACAGCCGGTCACGCTCGACCGTCATCCACCCGCTGCGCAGCATCTCGGGGATTGCAGCGTGCTCGAACTGTTCAGTGATCTTGGGGCCGTCGAGGTACCGAAAGACGACGCCGAACACGTTGGCGCTGATGAACTGGCAGGGGCGGCCAGCGATGGTGAACTTATCATGCTCGGTGAACCGGTAGTGGTTCGGCGATGTCATCATGTTCATCGCGCCGCCTCCGCCAGCCGCACGCGCGCCGCGGGCGTGATGCGCTCGCGCGCGGTCAGCTCCAGCACATGGGTGCCGATGAGGCGGACGCAGGCGCGCAGGCCGCGTGCGCCCATGCCGATCGCCGCGACGAGGTCGGCGATCAGCACCGAGCCGACGAGGGACCGCACGACATCGCCCGCGCGCGTATCCGCCTCCGTGTCCGGCATGCGGAAGCCGTGGATCATCCGCGCGTTATGCGCCTCGATCGGGTCGATGGAAGCATCGGTGACCAGCGACACCCGGTCCGCGAAGCTGCGCGGCGTCGCCGACGCGATCCGGGCGAGGGTGGCGTCGAAGCGGTGCTTGGCGACGAGCGCGGCGGGCTTCACCGCGATCGCTTCGCGGAGGCCGTTGGTGTAGGTGACGCGGAAGTCGAAGACGTGGCTGCGCTCGGCGCCGTCGACGTCGGTGAAGTCGATCGGCTGCAATTGCTCCTCGACGTCGTAAACGCCACGACGCGAGAGGATCACGAACAGCGCGGTGGCCTCGAGGAGGCTCTCCGCGAAGATGATCCGGCCGGCGTTGAGACCGCGGTCTCTGTCGGCCTGAAGATGTGCGACCACATCGACGGTGTTGTGCCCCTTGGTCGCTGAAGGGGGCGTGCGCCATGCGCGTGAGGGGGCGGGCGGCATGAGGCCGCCGCAGTCGTCCAAGGCCATTTGGCCCTCCATCTGGATAGCCGGGGGCCGCTGCGGGCGAGCTTCCTCGCCCGCGCGCACCCACGCGGTGGTTTTTCGATGGTCGGACGCTTGCGAACGGAGTCCGGATGTGCTGGACTCGATGTGTGAGAGGTGCGTTCGCAGGAACGTCCGGAAGAGCGTGTCCTGGTGGTACAGGCGCGCTCTTTTGGTTTCGGTTAGGGGTTATGCTCGCTAGGTCTCTGCTCTCCTTGCCTGCGGGATCGTATGCCTCGGCCGCATCTTGTCGTGCGGTGACGGCAAAGAATCACGAGTTCACCGCCTCCACAAGAATCATTCCGCAGGCATGATTCTGGCGGGACAAACAGGTTTGGCTGGAGCTAGCACGATCGGTTTCCCCTCATGACCACCTTGGTGCGCCGCGACAACAACCCTGCCCAGAATAATGGTGATCAGACTTCCGAGGGTTCGCCTGATGATGCGGAAGACTTTGAGACAACACAAAATATAATGGAACCACAGCGCCTTTTGCGCCTCATTTTTTGTAACGATCAGGGTCAGGTTTTCACCTCAGAGACTGTTCTAAATGATCTTGTTGAAGTATCAGTTGTGGAGAAAAAAGGCATTCGTGAGAGATTTCTAGGTCATATGCAGCTCGAAGGCTATCGTCGAGCGGCGATCTCGTACAAGAAGATCCAGCCACTGCCCCTCATTGCTCAGGCTCGCCAGATCGCGATTGCATTTACTGAAACCAATGAAATGATCAGCGCCCAAGATGTTGCGGCACAGCTACCAAGTATTCGACGGACAGAGATTGTGAAGGCGCTTGGGCAGCTTGCAAAAGAGAACAAGCTCATCCGCGTTGGCCACGGCATCTATAGCCACCCCGATCGCCCCAAACCGCACCCCGACGATATCGAACAGAAGCGCGGGAAGAAGGGCGTGCCCCTTGGAAAACGAAAGAAAGCCTAGCCTCTCTCTTATATTTACTTAGTAATCATACTATCTCTCTTTGATTGTTATTTTTACATATGATACAATCTCCCTAATTTCTGATTTTTGTCGGCCTTGCGAGCTGCCCCATAATACAATCCCTCAGGCCATTCGCCTGTCGCGCACACTCCCTACATGCGTCATAACGACGCATTCGAATGAAAATGATCGGCCAGAAACGTTCTTTTGATCGTTAAGTAGGTGATCGCCAGAAAACTACCATTCCTTCATTCTTCGGCATAGAATTATCTTTGTGCACTATGGATCGCGCTGAGCAGTCGTGCTGGCGGCAATGGACCACTATGACTTCGTGCAGCCTAGCCCATGGCGGACGTTCAGCGGGCGTCGCAGGCGTCATGCGTCAATGGTTTGCCTTGCGCGCGCACTCCGCTGCCGCATGCGCTGCGGTGGCCGGCGGGCTCCTTCGAAGCATGGAGGGTGAAGCGCATGATCCTAGGTGATCAACCAGCCCCGCCGATCGAGCCGACGAATGTTGACCGGAAATCCGTTCAGCACGAGGTTGGCGGAATAAAGCAATGTCCACCGCTGGCGACACTCCAACACGGAAACCCATGCATCGAGAAAGTCGAAAGCTCGCGGACCGGTTCGCGGAAATGCGTCAGCGCGCCGGGTTTGCGAATCAGCGGGCCCTCGCGGCGGCCGCCGGTGTGAAGCAGAGCACCATCGCTGATATCGAAGCTGGCCGGACAGCGCGCCCGCGCGGCGACACTCTGATGCGCCTCGCGCAGGCGCTCGACGTCCCCATCGAGCACCTCTTGACCGACCATCAATCGCTAGATGGCGGCGCCGAGGGTCCGCCCCTCGTGATGCGCGACAAGCAAAAGCTGGGGCACCGCTTCTTGGTCGCGGTCCGACTTCGCGCGGACGAAGGCCCGCCACCAATGCTCGTCGGTCGAGACGACCAGAACCTCCTCCGCGCACGGGTCGTCGAGACCCCTCGCAATCCGCGCGCCATCCTCGTCGGCGACGTCCTCACCATCGATCTCGGCGGCCCAACCGGGTTGCGCCAACTGGTAGCTTATGTTCGCGCCGTTGACGTCGCACCCTTCGAAGCATTTCACATCGCTTGGCGAGAAGGCGTCGGGCGCGGCATGTTCATGTTGCCGCCCGGTAATCGGATCGGGCGGTCTGAAGGCGACCCGTTCGTCAGTCCGGTCATAGAAGAGTCTGGCGGAGAGTTTCGGCCGGTCGGGCCCATCGTCGACCTCTATCGCACCTATCTCGCTATGACCCAATGATCCACGCTGCAGTAGCCGCATCCTGCTCACCGAAAGCTGCAGCCTGATGCCCTCCCGAAAAACCGTCACCGCCGCCAACCTCGAAGCCCTCGGCGCGGCGCTGCTGGCGGCGCTGCTGCTCGAGCTGGCCGACGGCGACGCCGCGCTGAAGCGCCGGCTGCGCGGGCTGCTGGCCGCCGCCGAGGGTCCGACCGCCGCGGCGCAGGAGGTGCGCAAGCGGCTGGCGACGTTGGCCAAGGCGCGCAGCTTCATCGACTGGCGGCGCAACGGGCCGCTGGCCGAGGACCTCGACGCCCAGCGCGCCGCCATCGTCGGCCAGATCCTGCCAGCCGACCCTGCCCTTGCCCTCGATCTCCTGTGGCGCTTCATGGCGCTGGCCGAGCCGACGCTCTCACGCTGCGACGACAGCAACGGCCGCGTCGGCGCCGTGTTCCGCGCCGCGTGCGACGACCTCTGCGACGCCGCCGCGGCGGCTCGACCGGACCCGGTGGTTCTGGCGGACGCGGTGTTCGCCGCCATCGACGGCGCTGATTTCGGCCAGTTCGACGACCTCATCCCCGGCATGGCCGGGCCACTCGGCCCCAACGGCCTCGCGCATCTCGAAGCACGGGTGCGCGCCGCCGCGGCCGAGCCGGTCGATGTCGCCGACCCGGACGAGGTTGTCGGCTGGGGCGGCGGCGGGCCAGTCACGGCGGGGCGCATGGCGGCGCTGCGGCGCGAACTGACCACGCGCCGCGCGCTGCTCGACATCGCCGACGCGCGCGGCGACGTGGACAGCTACGTCGCCGGTTTCTCGGCGGAGGAGCGTGCGCAACGCGGCGTCGCGGTCGCCATCGCCGAGCGCCTCAGCGCCGCAGATCGCCACGCCGAGGCGCTGGCCGCCCTCGACGCCGCCGCGCCAGAGACACCGTCCTTCACGACCAGGGATTGGGAGGCCGCGCGCATCGCCGCACTCGACGCGCTGGGCCGCAAGGACGAGGCGCAGGCGACGCGTTGGGCGGCCTTCGCCCGACGGCTCGACGCAGAACCGTTGCGCGAGTTCCTCAAGCGCCTGCCCGACTTCGACGACATCGACGCCGAGGAGCGCGCGATGGCCCTCGCCGCCGCAAGCCCGGACACGCTGCAGGCGCTGGCCTTCTTCCTCTCCTGGCCCGCCCTCGACCGCGGTGCCGCCCTGATCATCGACCGCCGCGAGGCGCTCGACGGCGACGCCTACGCCCTGCTCTCCCCCGCCGCCGAGGCGCTGGCCGAGGCCCACCCGCTCGCCGCGACGCTCGCGCTGCGCGCCATGGTCGACTTCACGCTCGACGAGGCCCGCAGCAGCCGCTACGGCCATGCCGCGCGGCACCTCGCCGCCTGCGCCCGCCTCGCCCGCCGCATCGACGACTGGGCCGGCGCGCCCGATCACGACGCCTGGGCGGCCGGGCTCAAGACCGACCACGGGCGCAAGGCGGGGTTCTGGTCGCGGGTGGCTTAGCGGCCGGCGCGACGACGACAATGGAGACCGCATGCAGGGTTCGAAGGAGATCGCCGACCGCCTCGCCAAGCTCGAGG